>JBOFFB010000455.1:0-5065 GCA_051648385.1 Allobosea sp. | reverse complement strand
GATGCCGAACAGGATGTTCAGCACCAGCAGCCCGATCGTGAACGTCGCCGCATAGAAGAGCAGGCAGTGGGCCGCAGCCGTGATGCCGTCTGGCGGGCCGCCATCGCTGCGCTCGACCTTGACGCCCGAGACGCGCATGCCGATCGTGGCCTGGTTGAACCCGCCAATGGTGATCGCGGCATAGGCCATGGCCGTGCAGATGCCGACAACCGGAAACAGCATCCAGCCAAGGCCGAAGGTGAGAAGCCCGAGGAAGCTGACGCTCATCGTGACGATCAGGCCGAGCAGACCGACGATGAACAGATCGATGACATAGGCGACAAGACGCGGCATGAGGACGCCGCTGGTCTGGCCATAGCCTGCGATCTGCCGGTTTTGCTGGCTGTTTGTCGTGTTAGGAACCCGCGATGACATGGTGTGCTTCTCCGCCTGCAACAGGATATGGTGATCGCACAGACAGGTGTCACCCCCTACGGTCCTGGCGGATCGGCTGCAAGCCATCCGCACCAAGCCCCGCCATGATCTCGGCGGCATGTTCGGCACCGCGCGTCTCGACCGTGATGTCGATGCTGACGCCTTTGGCAGGAACATCGAGCATCAGGCGTCCGTGCGAGACTTCGAGGATATTGGCCCTGAGCTGCCCGAGCCTGCTCGCGATCTGACCAAGGATGCCGGGGCGATCTGCGGTGGTGATCCGCATGGACAGGATGCGATCATCGCGCTCCAGTTCCCGCACCATGATGGAGGCGAGCAGCCGTGCATCGATGTTGCCGCCACACAGCACGAGGCCGACCCGGCGGCCACGAAAGCGCTCTGGTTCGGTCAGCATCGCCGCAAGGCCCGCCGCACCAGCCCCCTCGGCCATGGTGTGTTGCAACGTGGCGAAAGCGTTGATGGCGCGCTCCAGCATATCCTCCGAAACTAGGATTGGCCCTTCGACCAGCGCGCGGATGATCGGCAGCGTGAGCGCACCAACATTCTTGACCGCGATCCCCTCGGCGATCGTCGGTCCACCAACCGGAAAGCTCGTGCCACACAACGCGTTGTGGAAGGACGGATAGAGTGCGGCCTCCGCACCGAT
The DNA here is from genome assembly GCA_051648385.1 of Allobosea sp. Taxonomy (GTDB): domain Bacteria; phylum Pseudomonadota; class Alphaproteobacteria; order Rhizobiales; family Beijerinckiaceae; genus Allobosea. Next base: position 3,984 of record JBOFFB010000455.1, on the reverse strand, counting down.
GATGCCGATGGATGGCTTCAGCGCCTTTGCTGCCGTGGCAATGCCGGAAATCAGGCCGCCGCCGCCCATCGGCACAACCAGCACGTCGAGATCGGGCCTTGCCGCCAGCATCTCCAGCGCGATGGTGCCCTGGCCTGCCATCACCGCAGCGTCGTCATAGGGGTGAACGAGCACGAGGCCTTCGGCTGCGATGATTTCGGCCACGCGGGTTTGCGATTCAGCCAGCGTCTCGCCATGCAGCACCACGCGCGCGCCGTGGCTCCTGGTGTTCTCGATCTTAACAATCGGCGTCGGCTCGGGCATGACGATGGTGGCCGGGATGCCAAGGCGCGCTGCGTGGTACGCGAGCCCCTGCGCATGATTGCCAGCGGACATGGCGATGACGCCGCGCCTGCGTTCATCCGGGGTCAGTTGCAACAGGCGGTTGACCGCGCCACGCTCCTTGAACGAAGCAGTCGCCTGCATGTTCTCGTATTTGACGAAAACTTCAGCTCCCGTCAGCGCTGACAGGCGCGGTGCCGCCACAAGCGGCGTGGTGATGACATGGCCAGCGATGGCGATTGCGGCTGCCTCGACATTGGCCAGCGAAATCGCGAACGTGATGTTGGTGTTGTCTTTTGTCATCAGACGCGCCTCGGGCCCAGGTCCGCGTAGCCGAAGAAGCCGCCGGGCCTGATCACCAGCACAATCACGAGTGCGCTGTAAATAACAAGGTCGCGCAACTCGATCGGCATGGTCGATGACCAGATCGCTTCGAAGGCTGCGACGGCGAGCCCGCCCAGTGCCGCGCCGCCAATTGACCCGATACCGCCGAGGATGGCCGCGATCAGCGCTTTCAGACCGATCGAGAAGCCCCCGGCAAAGCCCATGCCGCCATAAAGCACAGTGACGATGATCCCGCCGAGGCCTGCCACAGCGCAGGCGATGATCAGCGCGCGGTCGTGCACCTTGCGCTCATCGACGCCAAGCAGCGCTGCCATCTGCGGATCGTCAGAGACCGCGCGCCATTGCCGCCCGTAAGGCGAGTGGGCCATGAAGACGAGCAAGGCCAGCATGGTGGCAAGGCCAGTCATGGCTGCAAGTCCGGACACCGCCGTCATTGTCGTGACGAAATCGCCAGAACGCATCAAGGGCAGCGGCTGGTTGAAGATGGGAGGCAGCCAGCGCATGTCCGCGCCTTGTGCAAGGCGCAGATACTCGGTCAGCACAATGCCGACGCCCACGGTGGCAATCAGCACCTGCTGACCCGACGCGCGCGCCAAGCCGGTCAAGGCGACACGAGACAGGGCAAAGCCATGCAGCGCTGCGGATGCCACACCGATCACCAGCGCAATGATCACGCCGCTGATGGCCGTCTCGACTCCGACGGCAAAAAACAGGCCAAGGCCAACCACTCCGGCAAGGCTGGCCAGCGCGGCAAACTCGCCGAAAACCAGCACGATCCGGCCAACCAGCCCGTAGATCAGGGCGTAGGCCGCCGCCAGCAGCGCATAGACAGCGGCCGTCGGCAGCGCCACGAGGAGTTGCTGGCTGCCATAAGCCAACCAGAGTGGCACCTCGGGCAGGGTCGCACGCGCGTCGGGCGGGGCCGGATCGACCGGGGCGGCATCTGGTGCCTCAAGATAGAAGCGTTTCAGGAAATAGAACGAAGCATTGGCCATCGGGCCGGTTTCGGTGGCGAGGCCAATGAGGTCGCGCAGGTTGCGCGCGCCGCGCTCTGCGGAAAAGCGGCAGATGACGAAGCGCTGCTGAACCTGACCTTCGGCACGGATGGCGCGGTAGTCGATGCGCAATGAAGCCGGATAAGGCCCTGACCTCGTCTGCTCGACGCTAAGACGCGCGTTGACGTTGAGCGCAGGCAAAGTGAGGCGGCACAGCCGCGCTTCGCCCGCGTCGACCAGTTCGCCGCAGGCAGCCAACAGAACAAGCAGAATCGCGGCGGCAAGGCGGAGCATCCCGCAAGTTAGAGCATTGCGCACAAAAGTGGGTACCGGTTTTGTGAGTACGCAATGCTCTATCTTGTTATGATCGATCATCTTTCCGCTGGGATCACCAAGTGCATGCACTTGTTGCGCATTGTCCCTGAGTTGCGAAGGTGACTGCGCATGGCGTAGTTTGGCTTATGGGCAGCGTGCCAGAACGCCAAGCCTGACCAGCCACGGTGTTTCCCGCATGTTCGATAGCTACAGCGCGCTCAAGATGCTGCACATCCTTGGCGTGATCCTGCTGGTGGGCAATGTCACCATCACCGCATCGTGGAAGGTCTATGCTGACTTGACCCGTGATCCGCGCATCATCGCCCATGCCCAGCGCAGCGTGGCGTGGGCTGACTGGCTGTGGACATTGATGGGCATCACGTTGGTCTCTGCCGGAGGTTATGGCGCAGCACTGCTACAGGGCATCCCGCTGTTTGCCGATTTCTGGATGATTGCCGGTCAGGCGCTGTTCCTCTTGTCCGGCCTGATCTGGCTTGGGCTGATCGTGCCAATTCAGGCAAAACAGGGCAAGGCTGCACGCGAATTTGCCGTCAGCGGCGTCATTCCGGCAGAATACTGGCGATTGACGAACTGGTGGATGGTCTGGGGGGTGGTCGCCACCATCCCGCTGCTGGCAGCGATCTGGGTGATGGTGGCCAAACCGGTGTGGTGAGCAGGATGCTCACTCAGTATCGGGGGCACCCAGCGCCTTGGCGACTGGAACGGCTCCAAGGCCGTCTTTCTGGTAGATGTCATCGCGGAAATTCACATCGCCCTCGGCGGTGCCCCAGGCTGTGACATAGACCCAGTAGACCGGCACGCCGCCGGGGATGGGCGCGTTGATGCGCTCGCCGCTCTCGAAGACCTGGTCGATGCGTGAACGATCCCAACCCGGGGTGTCCTTCAACAGCCACTGGATATAGTCACGGACGTTCTGCACACGCACACAGCCGGATGACACGAAGCGATAGTCATCGCCGAAAATGCCCTTCGCAGGCGTGTCGTGCATGTAGACGCCATGCGGGCTCGGGATGTTGATGCGCACGAAGCCGAGTGAGTTGAACTCGCCGCCCGGGTCCTGCCGGAAAGTGTAGCGGGTCGCCTCGTCGGAATTCCAGTTCACTGTTTCGGGTGGAATGATATTGCCCCCCGCCCCGATGATACGGATTTTGTTTTCCGTAAGGTAGCTTGGCTCCTTGCGCATCTTGGGGATCAGATCCTTGCGGATGATCGAGGCCGGAACCGTCCAGGTCGGGTTGAAATTGACCTCAGGTATGCGGGTCTGCAGGATTGGTGACTGGCGATCAATCTTGCCGACGCCGGCCGCATGGCGCGTCGCGACAACCCCGTTCTCGACTGTTTCCACCATGGCAGCCGGAATGTTCACCACGACATAGCGGTTGCCGATATTGCCGGAAAACGAGCGGAGGCGCACGATGTTCAGCTCAAGCTGGCGAATGCGGGTCTCGATCGGCACATTCAGTGCGGTGATCGTGCCGGGGTTCAGCGCGCCCGTCAGCGTGATGCCATGGCGGGCCTGGAAGCGGCGGACAGCCTGCTCGACGAACGAGTCATATGTGGCGGCGCCTGCAGCAGTCGCGTCAAGGTCGCCTGCAATGATCAGGCGGTTGCGCAGCGCCACAACGGCCTGCCCGCGGGAGCCAACGCGAAGGCGCTCCGGCCCGGTCGGAGCCCAGCCGCCTTGAACTGCGAGCTCACGGTAGCGTTGCAGGGCCTGCTCGGTTGCCACCATGGCGCCGGGCGACACCATGGGTGTCGACGAGCGCACGATGCGGCTACGCGCCTGCACGGCATCATAAGTCTGGCGCCACTCGGCACCACCTTGAGCCAGTGCGGGAGCAGCCACAGTCGACGTGGCAATGCCCGACAAAAGGGCGAGGATCGTATCGCGACGAGTGAGAACAGTGGTCATGAGCGTCAGTTCTTCTTTTCATCCATGCATTCACACGCATCGTATCGTAAACCATGCGCGTATCGTTCGACCAGG
>JBOFFB010000454.1:0-5412 GCA_051648385.1 Allobosea sp. | reverse complement strand
TGGCAGAAGCCAGCCGCCGCGCCAGCGGCTCGGAGCTTGAACGCCTGTCCATCGATATCCGCAAACCCGTGATCGCGGTTACGGGCGGGACGGGAGCGGCCTCGACCATCAGCGCGGCGACACTCGAAGCCCATTTGCGCAAGAACCCCACGCGCGCCCAGACCGAGCGTGCACGCGACCTTTCCGTGCGCATGACGCAGATGGTCTCGGGCGATCTCGATGCGTTGCTCGGCGACACCAACAACTCGGACGTGGACATCCAGATCACGGCAACCCAGGCCGATGCGCTGGCGAACGGGCTGACACCCGCAACCTTGGAAGCGTGGCGCGTTGCCGGGGGCATGCTTGACCTGCCTCGGATCAATCTCAGGAAGGGCATCAAGCAGATCGAGGCAAAAGGCCAGCTTGGTCTCGATGAAGAAAAGCGGCTGTCTGGCCGCATCGAACCCGCTGCCGCCAATATCGACCAGTTCGCTGGCATCCGCCTGCGCGGTGGCGCGATGGATCTTGCCGCGGCACTGTCCGGACGAGGCCAGGCGGCAGGTCCAGACGGGCTCAGGCCACTGCCAGCGGTGGATTTGCGCGGCGGCCGCGTCAGTTTCGGGCCGATCAGGCTACCGATTCCGCCATTGCAACCGCTTTACTGAGCACTTCAGCCAGATCGCCGCAGCAGAAAAACCGCCTGCTGGCCAAACAGGTTCCAGAACCACCAAGGTGCCTTGACACCGATGTCGCTGCCGGCGGCATTGAGGGCGACAGCCCGTTCGGTCACGGCACCAATCTGGTCGCAGAGCTGCACGAAGTCGCGGATGGTGCAGAAGTGGATGTTCGGCGTGTCGTACCAACTATCGGGCAACTGGCCTGTGACCGGCATCTGGCCCTTGAAGGCGATATGCGCGCGGATGCTCCAATGGCCAAAATTCGGGAACGAGACAATGGCGCGCCGCCCAATACGCAGCATGTTCTCCAGCACACGCCGCGGCGCGCGAGTAGCCTGGATCGTCTGCGACAGAATCACATAATCGAAGGCGTCATCCGGATAGCCCCCAAGGTCGGTATCGGCGTCGCCCTGGATGACGGACAGCCCGCGAGCCACGCAGCCTGCCACGCCTTCGCGTGACAATTCGATGCCGCGCGCATCCACCTGCCGACGTTGCGCGAGGAGCGCGAGAAGTTCGCCATCGCCGCAGCCGACATCGAGCACACGGCTGCCAGGCTCGACCATGTCGGCAATCAGACTGAGATCGATGCGGACATCGCTCACATCAGCCCCCTTGCACGCGCAGCCGCCCCGATGAAGCCGCGCAGTGTGGCAAAGAGCTGCGGCTCATCAAGCAAGAAGGCGTCATGCCCCTTGTCGCTTTCCAATTCGACGAAGGAGACCGAGGCACCCGAGGCATTCAATGCGTGCACGATGGCACGCGAATCGGGGGTCGGAAACAGCCAGTCCGAGGTGAACGACGCCACACAAAAGCGGGTACATGACCCGGCAAAGGCCTTGGCCAAGACACCGCCATGGTCAGCGGCGAGATCGAAGTAGTCCATGGCGCGGGTCAGGTAGAGATAGGAATTGGCGTCAAAACGTTCGACGAAGCTCACACCCTGATGGCGCAGATAGCTCTCGACCTGGAAGTCGGCATCAAACGAGAAGGTGCGCACGTCGCGGTCCTGCAGGTTGCGCCCGAACTTGCGGTGCAGCGCGGCCTCCGACAGATAAGTAATGTGCGCGCCCATCCGTGCGACTGACAGCCCCTTGGCTGGCCGCGTGTTGGCGTCCAGATAGCGCCCGCCTTGCCAGTCCGGGTCGGCCATCACGGCCTGCCGTCCAACCTCATGGAACGCGATGTTCTGGGCCGAATGGCGCGCGCCGGTGGCCAGCGGAACGGCGGCAAACACCCGCTCGGGATAGCTTGACGCCCATTGCAGCACCTGCATGCCACCCATCGAGCCACCGATCACGGCAAAGAGGCTCTCGATACCGAGATGATCCATGAGGTGCGCCTGCGCCCGCACCATGTCACGGATGGTGACAAGCGGAAAATCGAGCCCGTAGGCCTTGCCAGTGGCCGGATTGAGCGAGGCGGGGCCACTCGAGCCAAGGCAGCCACCGATCACGTTGCTGCAGATCACAAAGAAGCGGTCCGTGTCGATGGGGCAGTCTGGCCCGATCAGCACTTGCCACCAGCCTGCCTTGCCGGTTACCGGATTGGCGCTGGCGACATGCTGGTCGCCCGTCAGCGCGTGGCAGACCAAGACCGCATTGCTGCGAGCGGCGTTGATCTTGCCGTAGGTCTGATAGGCAATCTGCCATTCATCGAGCGTAACGCCACAGTCCATCTCCAGAGCACGGTCCGTCCCGAACCGCGCCACGAGGCTGGACGGCTCGTTGGCCTCGCGCACCGGATCAGCCAGCACCATTGAAATGGTCGTCGCTGCGTCTGTCTTGTTTGTTTTTGCAGTCATGTCGTTCTTTTAACCGGACGAAATGAATGGAATGACTGGGCTTGCGTGTCAATGGGCATGCCAATCAGGCAGGTCGATTGGACATGGTCAGGATACAGCCCTTTGCCAAGCTCGCTGAACGGCGCTAGACACCGCCGCATGTCATCGCCCTCGCCAATCTCGCTTGCCGATCTGCGCACCGATATCGACCGGATTGACACCACCATGCACGAACTCCTGATGGAGCGCGGCCAGGTGATCGAGCGTCTGATCGAGGTCAAGAAAACGCAAGTATCCGGTTCCGCCTTCAGGCCAGGCCGAGAGGCCGAAATGATGCGCAGGCTGGCACTGCGCCACAAGGGCCTCTTGCCGCTTGACACGGCAGAAGGCATCTGGCGCGTCATCATTGCCACTTTCACCTGGGTGCAAGCCAACTACCGGGTGCATGCCGACATCTCTGGCGGTGACGGCCCGATGCGTGATTCGGCGCGCTTCCATTTTGGCTTCACCGCGCCTTACCTGCCCCACGAGGATGCGAAAGCCGTGATCGCGGCAGTGGCTGGTTCAGCTGGCGATCTCGGCATTTTCCGCATCGACCAGGGTGCCAGCGCGGGTGCCTGGTGGCGTGCGCTGGTTGGCGCGGATACGCCCAAAATCATCGCCCGCCTGCCCTTTATAGAGCGGCCGGACCATCCCGCCGGCACGCCGGTCTACGTCATCGCCAAGCCGATCGCCGATGCAGCCGTGCGCGAAGTCGTGCTGTATGTCGCGCGCGTCGAACGCTGGACGACCGCCATGAAGGCTGATCTCACAGCCGCCCTCGGCGAAGTGACCGCCAGCGCCGCCGACAATTCCGGCCTGTCATTGCTGGTCGCGGCGGATGGCGAGACTCGAACTTCGCAGCTCAAGGCAGCGCTTGGCGGGGCGGAGCTCATCGAAATCGGCAGCCATGCCGCCCGCTTCAATGCGCCGCCGCGCCGCACGAAATGACCCAGGAATCATGGCCATGACCACAGCACAGGCAACACGCCCCACGCCGCGCCGAGGCGTGCTCGACATCGAGGCCTATGTGCCCGGCAAAAGCGCAGCCCCTGCGGGGGTCAAGCTGATCAAGCTCTCTTCAAACGAGACGCCGCTTGGAGCCAGCCCGAACGCCATTGCAGCCTTCAAAGGTCTGGCTGACAAGCTCGAACTTTATCCCGATGGCAGCGCAACGAAGCTACGCGAGGCTATCGCGGCCAAATTTGGCCTCGATCCGGCACGTCTGATCTGCGGTTCAGGCTCGGACGAATTGCTCTCCCTCATCACCAATGCGTACATGGGCAGCGACGACGAGGGCATCTACAGCGAATACGGCTTTCTGGTGTATCCGATCGCCATCAAGGCGGCAGGCGGCAAGGCAATTGCGGTCAAGGAAAGAAACCTCACCGCTGATGTCGACGCGATGCTGGCCGCCGTGACGCCGTGCACCAAAATTGTTTATCTCGCCAACCCCAACAACCCAACCGGCACCTACCTGCCTTTCGACGAGGTCAAGCGCCTGCAGGCCGGGCTGCCCGCCAACGTGCTGCTGGTGCTTGACGCGGCCTATGCCGAATATGTCCGCCGCAACGACTATGCCTCAGGGCTCGAACTCGTCGCTACTTGCGACAATGTGGTGATGACCCGCACCTTCTCGAAGATCTACGGACTGGCCAACCTGCGTCTTGGCTGGATGCATGGCCCGGCCCACGTCATCGATGCTCTCAACCGCATCCGTGGCCCATTCAACGTCAACGGTGCTGCGATCGAAGCAGGTATCGCCGCCATTGCCGATGACGCGCATCTGGGAAAAGCGCTGGATCACAACGAAAAGTGGTTGCCGTGGATGAGTGCACGGCTCTCTGAGCTCGGCCTCGAAGTCACGCCATCGGTCGGCAATTTTGTGCTGATTCATTTCCCTGGCATAGCTGGCAAGACAGCGTCCGCCGCCGATGCCTGGCTGACCTCGAAGGGGCTGATCCTGCGCCGCATGGATGCCTATGGCCTGCCCGGCGCGCTTCGCCTCACCATCGGTGATGAAGCTGCCAACAAGGCCGTGGTGGCAGCACTGGCTGAGTTCATGCAGGCAACCCATGCCTGAGAGCTTTGCACCCATTCGCAAGAAGCCGCTGTTCGGCAAGCTCGCCATCATCGGGATGGGCCTGATCGGCTCATCCTTGGCGCGCGCGGCACGCGAACTCAATCTGGCCAGCACCATCGCAGCCGCCGACCGTGATCCAGCTGTCACGGCCCGTGTCTCGGAACTTGCGCTGACAGACATCTCCACACTCTCGGCTACCGAGGCAGCGAAGGATGCCGATCTGGTCATCATGTGTGTGCCGGTCGGTATCTGCGGGCGCGTGGCCGAGGAGATTGCGCCTTCACTCAAGGCAGGTGCGATTTTGTCCGATGTAGGGTCGGTCAAAGCTGCCATCATGGAGCAGGTCACGCCGCATGTGCCGGAGGGCGTGCATTTCATTCCGGCACATCCAGTTGCCGGCACTGAGCACTCTGGCCCGGATGCTGGTTTCGCCAGTCTTTTCATGAGCCGCTGGTGCATCCTGACGCCGCCCGACGGCACAGACGAGAGGGCCGTCAAGCAACTCCGCCAGTTCTGGGAGGGCATGGGCGCGATTGTCGAGGTGATGACGCCTCAGCACCATGACCTTGTGCTGGCCATCACCAGCCACCTGCCGCACCTGATCGCCTACAACATCGTCGGCACCGCGAACGATCTCGAAGCCGTGACGCAATCTGAAGTGATCAAGTTCTCGGCCGGCGGCTTTCGTGACTTCACCCGCATCGCCGCGTCCGATCCCACCATGTGGCGCGATGTCTTCCTGCACAACAAGGAGGCCGTGCTCGAGATGCTGGGACGCTTCAGCGAGGACCTGGCACTGCTGACCCGCGCCATCCGCTTTGGCGATGGCGAGACGCTGCACAAGCATT
>JBOFFB010000453.1:0-2669 GCA_051648385.1 Allobosea sp. | reverse complement strand
GATGAGCGACCCGGAAGCCATCTGCGCCCTGATCGCCCGCCAGATCGACCGGCTGGGCCGAGGGCTGCCGCTGGAACACATGGTCGAGCGGGCGCGGGGGTATTGAGCCGCAAAGAGTACCCCACCCTACCCTCCCCATGGGATGGCAGGGTGGGGCCTTTCTTGCCTTTTTCGATTTTCCTAGCCTTGCCCGCCATTCTCGCCTATAAGCCCCCCACGTCGAGGGGTGAACCTTCGGCACCCGACCCTGCTGGACGACATCCCGGCACGGCCGATTTGATCAACCCCTTTTTGAAAGGATGACACGATGTCGATTTCGGCTGAGCGCAAGAACGCGCTCGTTTCTGAATATGCCACGACGCCCGGCGATACAGGCTCCCCTGAAGTTCAGGTCGCGATCCTCACCGAGCGGATCAACAACCTGACCGGCCACTTCAAGAGCCACGTCAAGGACAACCACTCGCGTCGTGGCCTGCTCAAGATGGTTTCGCAGCGCCGTTCGCTGCTCGACTATGTCAAGGGCAAGGAAGAGGCGCGCTACAAGACCCTGATCACGAAACTCGGCATCCGCCGCTGATCAAACCGCCCGGGTGTGCGAAAGCGCTGCCCGGGTTGCTGCATTTCAGGGGCCGGCGCGACTTGGATCCCGCCTGCCTCACCACACCGGAGCCGCTGCCCACGGGCGCGCGACAGGTTCCGGACTGTCCGAAGCCACGCATGCGAGGGTGCGGCCATTGGCCATGGACAGGATCGCCGACCACTGGATGCAATGCCAGTTGTCCGCCGTCTTGCCCATGGTGGCCTCGCCCGACCGAAAGCTGGCTTGCAAATCGCGCCCGCGATGAAAGCTGAAAACACATGTTCGATATCCAGACTGAAGAACTGATCTGGGGCGGCCGCAAGCTGACCCTGGAAACCGGTAAAGTTGCCCGCCAGGCCGATGGCTCGGTGATGGTCACCTACGGCGAGACCGTGCTGCTTGCCACCGTGGTCTCGGCCAAGGAGCCGAAGCCCGGCATCGATTTCTTCCCACTGACCGTGAACTACCAGGAAAAGGCGTTCGCTGCCGGTCGTATTCCCGGTGGCTACTTCAAGCGCGAAGGCCGCCCCTCCGAGCGCGAGACGCTGATCTCTCGCCTGATCGATCGCCCGATCCGCCCGCTGTTTGCCGATGGTTACCGCAACGAGACGCAGGTCGTCGTGACCGTGCTTCAGCATGATCTCGAAAACGATCCGGACGTGCCAGCCATGATCGGCACCTCTGCCGCGCTGACGCTCTCCGGCGTGCCATTCATGGGCCCGGTTGGCGCAGCCAAGGTTGGTTATATTGGTGGCCAGTTCAAGCTGAACCCGACCTCTGCCGAACTCAAGGAATCCGATCTCGACCTTACCGTTGCCGGCACACAGGACGCCGTGCTGATGGTGGAGTCGGAAGCCAAGGAGCTTGGCGAAGAGATCATGCTGCAGGCCGTGATGTTCGGTCACAAGCATTTCCAGCCGGTGATCGACGCGATCATCCGTCTTGCCGAAAAGGCCGCCAAGGAGCCGCGCAACTACACCGCGCCGGATCACTCGGCTGTTGAAAAGGCCCTGATGAAGATCGCCGAAAAAGATCTGCGCAAGGCTTACAAGATCACCCAGAAGCAGGAACGCTACGCTGCTGTTGATGCGGTGAAGACCAAGGTCATGGCTGCCATGCTGCCCGAAGGCGGCGAAGCGAAGTTCGACAAGGACCAGGTCAAGGCTGTGTTCAAGGACGCGCAAGCCAAGGTCGTGCGCTTCAACATCCTCGATGATGGCATCCGCATCGATGGCCGCGACGTCAAGACCGTGCGCAAGATCGTGTCGGAAGTCGGCATCCTGCCGCGCACCCACGGCTCGGCCCTGTTCACGCGCGGCGAGACACAGGCGCTGGTCGTGGCCACGCTCGGCACCGGCGATGACGAGCAGTACATCGACGAGTTGGAAGGCACCCGCAAGGAAACCTTCCTGCTGCACTACAACTTCCCGCCCTATTCGGTGGGTGAAGCTGGCCGCATGGGCTCGCCGGGCCGCCGCGAAATCGGCCACGGCAAGCTGGCATGGCGCGCGATGCGCCCAATGCTGCCGCCGCACCACGAGTTCCCGTACACGCTGCGCCTTGTCTCCGAGATCACCGAGTCGAACGGCTCGTCCTCAATGGCCACGGTTTGCGGCGCGTCGCTGGCACTGATGGACGCGGGCGTTCCGCTGAAACGTCCGGTGGCAGGCATTGCCATGGGTCTGATTCTCGAAGGCGAGCGCTTTGCCGTCCTGTCGGACATCCTGGGTGATGAAGATGCCCTCGGCGACATGGACTTCAAGGTCGCCGGCACCGAGAACGGCATCACCTCGCTGCAGATGGACATCAAGATCGCCGGTATCACCGAAGAGATCATGGGTGTTGCACTGACGCAGGCCAAGGATGGCCGCCTGCATATTCTCAGTGAGATGGCGAACGCGCTGACTACCGCGCGCTCCGAGCTTGGCCAGTTCGCGCCACGCATCGAAACCATGAAGATCCCGGTCGACAAGATCCGTGAAGTCATTGGTTCAGGCGGCAAGATCATCCGCGAAATCGTCGAGAAGACAGGCGCGAAGATCAACATCGAGGATGACGGCACCGTCAAGATCGCCTCTGCCGACGGCAC
>JBOFFB010000452.1:0-1506 GCA_051648385.1 Allobosea sp. | reverse complement strand
ATTCGGTCTACATAGTCACGGCGGGCGCGGCTTGCCAATGGCGCTCGCAGTTGAACTAGGGCAATCGCTTCAGGTTAACGTTTGGCTGGATTCTAGGCGTGATGCCCTTCTCCCCTTGCGGGAGAAGGTGACTGGAGGTCGGAAGAGGGGTCTTGAGATCGTTACGGAATGTCATACCAACCCCTCTTCCGGGCGCTGCCCACCTTCTCCCGCAAGGGGAGAAGGCCAAAATCCCGTCGAGAACCGACCAAATTAACCTGAAGCGATTGCCCTGAGGGTGGCAACCAAATTCAGAACCTGATGATCTGGCAGGTATCGCCGATGTCAGCCGCAGGTGCGTGGGCCGGGCGGATCAGCAAGGCATCAGCTGCTGCAAGAAGCCGTTGTATGGAGCTATCCTGAACTGAAAACGGTGTGACCAGCCATTGCCCATCGCTGTCACGGCTCAAGCCCGCGCGCATGTATTCTTCGCGCATGTCATTGGCGGGAAGGGCGGTCAACAGCCGGGCTGGCTCGCGCCCGTCAGCGTCCGGATTGTCCTGGCCAAGAAGCAGCTTTATCAGCGGGGCCACGAAAAGCAGCCCGCAAACCATGGATGAAACCGGGTTCCCCGGCAGCCCCACGCAGAGTGTCTTGCCGCGCACGCCAAGCATCAGCGGCTTTCCGGGCCGCACGGCGACTTTCCAGAAGTCGATGGCGAAACCGGCTTCAATCAGTGCCGCCTGGACAAAGTCATGCTCTCCGACCGAAGCACCACCACTGGTGATCAGGATGTCGGCATCGTTGCTGGCGTGCATGATCGCGTCGCGTGTGGCAGCAAGCGTATCGGGCACGATGCCATGATCGTGCGGCTCGCCGCCTGCTTGCCTGATTGCGGCCGAGAGGGCGATGGCGTTCGACGAAATGATCTGGCCTTCGCCAGTGGCCTCGCCGGGGCTGACGAGTTCGTCACCTGTCGACAGGATCGCAACCTTCGGTTTGCGCCGTACCGGCAAGGTTACGTGCCCCATGCTGGCTGCCAACCCGACATGCCGTCCATCCAGCACCAGCCCAGCCTGGAGCAGGATATCACCCGTTTTGAAATCAAGCCCGGCGCGGCGGACAAAACGGCCCTTGGTCTCGCCTTGTGTCGGGATGATCCGGTGATCGGCAAGAATACGTGCATTTTCCTGGATGAGGATCGTGTCCGCGCCTGCCGGGACAGACGCACCGGTGAAGATGCGGACTGCCTGCCCTGAGCCAACGGCACCGGTGAACGGATGCCCGGCGGCCGATTGCCCAATCACGCTCAAGGCAGTGCTGCCGTCCAGATCTTCGCAGCGCACAGCATAACCGTCCATGGCAGAGGCGGAGAAAGGCGGCTGGGTTCGCTGGGCGGCAAGATGTTCTGCCAGAGTGCGGCCAAGGGCTTCACCCAGGGTGACGCTTTCGATATCGCGGATCGGCGTAGCGGCCGCCAGAATGCGGCGCCTCGCCTCTGCCGGCGACGTCATGCTCATTGTGCTG
>JBOFFB010000451.1:0-2575 GCA_051648385.1 Allobosea sp. | reverse complement strand
CTGCCGCGCCAGGTGCGCGAACTGGCCGTCACCGTGGTGGTGCCGCCCCCGCCACCTCCACCGCCCCCGCAGAAGTTGCCCGAGCAGAAGATGATCGAGCAGCCCAAGATGGCGGAACCCGAATTCAAGGAAGACAAGCCGGTCGACACGCCAAAGGATGAGCCGGCCAAAGATGCCAAGAACGACGATGCGCCGGGGCCGCTCTCGCTTGACGCGATGGCGACTGGACCGGGTGATCTGTTCAATCTTGGCGGTAAGCCTGGCGGCAGCCCGTATGGTGGAGGGGGCGGCGGCGGTAGTCGCTGGGGGTGGTACGGCTCGATTGTGACCGCGCAGGTGGAGTCCGCGCTGCGTTCCAACCCCAAGACCCGTCTGGTGGTTGCGACTATCCAGATCCGACTGTGGGCCGATGGCTCGGGCCGGGTAACCAGGGTTGTTCTGACGCCATCGACTGGTGATGCCGAGGTTGATGCAGCGATTCGAAACGAGGTGCTTGGTGGCCTCGCGCTCCGCGAACCTCCGCCCAAAGACATGCCGATGCCGATCGTTACGCGCTGGATCGCGCGGCGTCCGAGTTGAGCTTCCGAGAAAGAACCATGCGTAGAGTGACTGGGGGACTAATGTCTGTGACTATGTTGAATGTGCACCAGCGACCGATGTCGCTTGCTGTCTCGTTATGCGCGCTGATGTGTGCATCGTCGGCATTCGCTCAAAACGCGATAAGCGAGGACAACACTCGGGCGAGCCGGGAGCCGTCACGGAGACCGACCGTCTCGCAATCAGCGCCGACATCACCGAGCACGACCGTCAACCTGCTCAATCTCATGGTGAAGCGCAAGATTGTTTCCCAGGAGGAGGCCGACGCCCTGATCAAACAGGCTGAAAATGAAGCTTATGTATCACGTCAGGCTGCGAAGGATGCGACGGCCAAGGCTGACGAGGCGGCCAAAGCCGCAACGGTGGCCACAGCGGCCGCCAATCCTCCTGGAACTAGGCATGTTGCCTATGTCCCGGAAATCGTCAAACGACAGTTACGCGAAGACATTAAACGGGAGGTGATGGCAAAGGCTGAAAAAGAAAACTGGGCGTCGCCTGGCCTCTATCCGGAATGGGCGCAACGTATCCACTTCTATGGGGATGCGCGCGCGCGCTATCAGGGCGCTTTCTTTCCGACCGGAAACAATCCGCTCGGCCTTTACAACTTCAATGCCATCAACACTGGCTCGCCCTTCGACAACAGCATAGGCAATCCGTACTACCCACCGACTTATAACACGGCGGAGAACCGCGATCAGTTCCGTTTCCGCGCGCGGCTCGGCATGGATGCGGACCTGTCCCATGGCTTCACCGCCGGTTTGCGGCTTGCCACGGGCGAGAACAGCTCACCGGTTTCGACCAACCAGACATTCGGAGCAAACGGGGGCAATTTTTCGAAGTATGCGCTTTGGCTCGATCGTGCAAACCTCAAATGGAAAAACGAAGACCTTGCGCTATCAATCGGTAGGTTCGACAGCCCGTTCTGGTCGCCGACCGATCTCGTCTGGCACCGCGACCTTGGATTTGACGGGGTCGCTTTTCAGGCCAAGCACGAAGTCATGCAGGGCTTCACGCCTTTCGTGGCTGCGGGTGCGTTCCCGATCTACAACACCGACTTCAATGCCGGCATCAACCTCAGCACTCAGGGTGCCAGCGCCGGTGATCCCAACGCGGGCCTGCCGAGAAAGTTCGCGAGCCAAGACAAGTGGCTGTTTGGCGCTCAGGCCGGGCTGAAGGGCAAGATTGATGAGGTCCATTCGTTCACCATGGGCGCTGCCTATTACGACTTCACCAAGGTCCAGGGTCGCCTCTCTAGGCCATGCACCGTGGCCTCCACTGCAGACGTTTGCGACACCGACATCCTGCGTCCGTCCTTCGCGCAGAAAGGCAACACCTACATGCTGCTGCGCGATATCATCGCGGATCCAATCGGAATCGGGAACGACAATGGCACGAAGAGCCAGTACCAGTATTTTGGGCTCGCAAGCCAGTATCGTCCTCTGGTCGTTAGCGGTCAGTTCGACTTCGGCGAATTCCATCCGACCCACATCGTCGTTGATGGCGAGTACGTGATCAACACTGCCTTTAATCGTGCCCTGTTGAACCAGACCGCGGTGAACAATCGCGGCCCTGATATCGCGAAGGGCGTGCCAGGCCCCTTCCAAGGCGGAAACCAGGGTTGGCTCGCGCGCGTGACCGTAGGCGACAAGCAGATCAAGCGGTTCGGCGATTGGAATGTTCATGCCGGTTACAAGTACCTCGAATCGGATGCGACCATCGACGCGTTCGTGGACTCCGATTTCGGTCTTGGCGGCACCAACCTCAAAGGTTATTTCGTCGGCGCGAACGTCGGTCTCAGCGACAATGTCTGGGCCAGCCTGCGCTGGATGAGCGCAAATAGTATCGCCGGCGCGAGTTATGCCGTCGATGTTCTCCAAGTTGACGTCAGCGCGAAATTCTAATCATGACCAGGCGAATCTTCATTGTCGTGGCGACTGTGATGGCGGCTCTTGGCGCGGTCGCGAGCGCCCCTGCACAG
>JBOFFB010000450.1:0-2129 GCA_051648385.1 Allobosea sp. | reverse complement strand
GGCAAGTCGTTGCTTCCCGCATATTTCGCATAATGCCGGATCTCAAAATTGCAGACCGGGCAGTTGGCGTTGTAAAGGACGGATGTCGTGTGTTCTTTTTGCATATGTCGCAGATAGGCCCAAGCAGCGCAATATCCATCTGGCGCTTTGTCGCAGAATCATGGCCGGTGTGCGTGCTTAATGGTGCAAGCAAGCAATCACGGCATAGGCTGGCAAGGCGATGCCGACGAGGGTCGAAGCCACTCATCCAGCTTCGACCAACGCCGCCGCCCCGAGACGTTCTTCACGGAGATGGCCACGGCCTTCTTCTGGCCGACCAGCACGACCCGTTTCTTGCCACGGGTTACGCCGGTATAGATCAGGTTGCGCTGCAGCATCGCTGTCGCGTAGCCCTTAAATAGGCTCTGCCTCACTTTGTGTGGCGCCACTATCCTGAGTCCGGAAACTTCAGGAGGGATAGTCATGATTTCGAAGCACCATTGGTCGCCCGGGAACGATGTTTCGGTTCAAAGCGTTGAGCGAAGTGATTCCGGCGGGTGGATTGTATCGGGCAGTCTGACACCCAACGGCATCTGCCCAGACTGTGGATTGCATTCGCGACGTCGTCACGGCTGGCGGCGTCGGCGGCTGCAGGATTATCCCGCCCATGGAGATAGGGTTACGGTTGATCTCGCGATTTGCCGTTGGCGATGTCAGGCACCCGCTTGCCCACGCCGGACTTTCTCAGACCAGATCGCCTCGATTGCGCGTCCCTTTGCACGTCGCACCGCACGTGTCGGGGAGATTGTCAGGCATCTGGGGCATGCGACCGGCGGACGGCCTGCCGAGCGGCTCTTGCACCGTTTGGGACTTGGGGTCAGCGATGACACGGTGCTCAGGCAGCTGAAGAAGCGTGCTCAAGACACCGCCGAGCCGCCGACGGTCATCGGGATCGACGACTGGAGCTGGCGGAAATCGCAAACCTACGGCACGATCATTGTGGATCTGGAGCGTCGCGTGGTGATCGACATTCTTGAGGATCGAGATGTCGTCACCTGCACCAACTGGCTGAAGCGACACCCCGAGGTGGAAGTGATCAGCAGAGATCGCTGCGGTCTTTACGCCCAGGCTGCACGGCAAGGGGCACCGCAGGCGAAGCAGGTCGCTGACCGGTTCCATATCGTGCAAAACCTGCGGCAGGCCATCGAGGAGCAGATGAACCTTCACGGCCGTGCGACCGGCAGGGCGCTGCTGTCCGACGCCGACAACATCACCGCAGCCGGCAGCCTTCTGAAGTCCCGCCTTGCGCACCGGACGTCTCGGGAAGAGATTTTCACCAGCATCTATCCGCTCCGAAATCAGGGGCTTTCCTGCAGCGAGATCGGGCGGCGAACAGGGTTCCCGCGTCGCAGCATCGCGAAATGGCTGCAGTTCAAGACACCACCGGACCGCAGGCGGGCAGCTTTGAAGCGGACTTCGCCGTGGTACTTTGAAGAGTTCCTGAGCCAAAGCTGGAAGGACGGCATTCGAACTGGAAGCGCCCTGTTCCGTCTGATCCAAGAGCGTGGTTACGAGGGGAGTCAGTCGCATTTGCAGCGGCTGCTGGCGGGTTGGCGCAGAGCCGAACAGCAAGCGAGCGATCCCAAGGTAGAGCACAAAATCATGGAGCCGGTTCGGGACCCGGAAACTGGGCACGCGATATCCCCAGTCATCGCGGCCGCGCTGTGCATCAAACCCCGCGGAAAGCTCACCCCGGATCAGGCGCGGAAAGTTGACGCGCTCAAAGCCGGCTCTCCCGCCTTCGCAACGATGCGCTGTTTCTCCATGCGGTTCAACGGTATCCTGCGCGGCCGCGAAGCAGACCCGCTCCCTGCATGGACCTGTGACGCGATCGAAACCGACCTAGCGCCGATCGTGCGCTTTGCCCGCACATTGAACCGGGACTTCGATGCGGTCAAAAACGCCGTCGAGATGCCATGGAGCAACGGCCAGGCGGAAGGTCAGATCAATCGCCTGAAGACCCTCAAACGTGCCATGTACGGCCGGGCCGGTCCAGAATTGTTACGGGCGAGAATGCTACCGTTCTGCCACACAGATTGAGGCAGAGCCTATTTATGGGTAAGATTTTGGGAACAAAAGGGCCGCCACAG
>JBOFFB010000449.1:0-2667 GCA_051648385.1 Allobosea sp. | reverse complement strand
CAGCGGCATGTTGAACGGATCGTCCTCTGGGAACGGATGCAGTTGCCGGTCCCTTGCTCCCACCACCAATACCTCCGTACTCATCGTCACCTTGTCAGATGGCGGTCCCTCACCGGCATCGTTCTCGCCCGTGACGCTGATCTGAAACGTGGAACTGTCACTTAATCCCGTGAGTGTGGTTTGGGTTCCAGTTACTCCGGTCATGTAGGGCGTGTCGGTGCCATTGACGTAGACGTTGTAGGTGTCGGCGATCGGGTCCGCGTTCCACACAATGCTGATCGACGTGGCGGTGCTGGCGGTTTTCGCAAGGCCGGTGATCTTTGCGGGCAGCAACTCAAACCGCCCGAACGGATTGCGGCTGTCGAAGCGATCCGTCTCCGGGTCCAGGACGATGGTGTGGTTGATCGCCATCAGGCGTTGATGTACAGCGGCGTCGGGAAGGTCACGGTGAAGTTGCCGTCAAACGCCGACACAGCGGAGCCGAAGTCGATGAAATGCAGCACCGGCGAGGATTCCGGCTCCAGTTCGCTCAAGGAGTCTTCCACCACCTTGTAGATAATCCCGCCGCGCGCCGACATGCTGACGGCGCTGTAGGTGGGATTCGCGGCCGAGAACGTGATCGGCAGGCGGTGATTGGTGGTGTCATACGTG
Organism: Allobosea sp.; assembly: GCA_051648385.1. Lineage (GTDB taxonomy): Bacteria > Pseudomonadota > Alphaproteobacteria > Rhizobiales > Beijerinckiaceae > Allobosea. The sequence goes on along the minus strand of JBOFFB010000449.1, from coordinate 2,016 downwards.
CCGATGCTCGCGGTCACGGCAAAGCCGCCGGCGGTGTAGTCCGCGCTGGTGATCTCGTTGGTGACGTCGCTGAGATACTCCCAGCCGTTGCGGTTGTCGGTGTTCGGGACCGAGGCCACCAGGATGCACTTGAACACGTCCGTGCCGAAGTCGATCTGTGCGGTGGCGATCTGCCCGGTGCTTTTGCTGAAGTTGAACGATGCCATTAGCTGGGATCTCCCGCATGCGTGACCGTGGCCGAGCTGACGGTCACGTTCTGACCCTCGGCGACACTGAGGCTGTCGATGATGATCGCCGTGCCACTGGTGCCGACGCTCAGGCCGCTGATGCGGATGGTGCCGCCGGTATTCTTGATTACGCCGTGATCGGCATTGGTGCCGGCCCCCGCGGCGGCGAGACCTGGCCGCGTGCTGTCCACGAACCCGAGCGTCCACACCGCGCCGCTGACGGAGCCGCCCGCTGCGGTCAGATCGAACGAAAGCAGGACGGCGTTGTTGGCTGCGCGAACCTCGAGCGTGCCATCGGCCACCGTGTCGCGGGTTGCGGTCATGCGCGCCGTTTTCATGGTGGCGTCATAGGTTGGAGCGGTCATCCTAGTACCTCATCGCAGGGCAAGGTGATGTATTCGCGGCGACTTTCCTTGTCATTCAGGACGCCGCGGATGTTGTAGATGGTGTCGCCGTTGACCACGCGCATGTTCGGCTTGATGCCGGGCAGGTAGCGGACGGTGATGCGGGTGGTGATCTCGGACTGCATGGCAGCGGACTGAATGAAGTCGCGCGCGGATAGGTCTTCGATGGCCGCCGGGATGTTCGCCGCGAACGTGCCCCAGCCCTCGGTGATCTCGCCCGTCTGCGCGTTCTGCGTCACGGTGGGTTGCTCGATCGTCACCCGGTGTCGGAGCTTGCCGGCGGCTAGCATCGCGTCACCCCATCGCCGGGTCGCGCAGGGGATACAGGAACGCCGTCACCGGCTTGGGCAGGTAGCCGTGTTCCCAGTCCTTCATCTCCACGCCGTCACGGTCGCGCGCGAGGATGCCGACCAGCAGCAGGGTGGCAAGCTCGACTTCGCGCGGAACGTCGTTTGCGCCATCGCTTGAGGACGCGCTGCCGCCCTCGTAATAGTCGAGCGGCTTGCCGAGGTAGTTCATTACTGCCGCGCTCGCCTGCTCGATCAGCAACGCAAGATCGAAGTCTTCGGCATCGTGGACGATCCGCAGCCGCGCCTTGGCGTCTTCGAGGGTGACGAGCATCATGCGTCGTTCCCCTTCTTCACCACCAGCTTCCAGTCGCTGTTCGCCGTGCTGGGCTTGCCGCGCGGGTTGTCCTTGGTGGCGATCCAGAGGCTGCCGCTATACGTCACGGTGTCCTCTTTCAGGTACGGCTGATCCTTCCAGATGCCTTTGTATTCCATGCGATCAATGCGCAAGGTGCGCTCAATCCGGCGATCACCCTTGATGAGCGCCACCGTCAACTTGCGCCCGTCGATGCCGATCTCCAGATCGTCCGGCGAGAATCCGTCGATGCCGTCGCGCGGCTTTTCGATCTTGTCGATGGCCTTCTGGGTCATGTCGGCAATGCGCCGCTCCCACTCGATCAACTGGCGGGAGATGACGCCCTCGAATAGCTTGATGAGGTGTTCGTCGGAAGGTGTCGCGCCCTTCTCGCCTTGCGGGCCAGCATCGCCTTTCTCACCTCGAGGCCCGATGTCACCTGAAGCACCTTTCTCGCCTTGCGGGCCTGGCAGTCCATCCTGGCCGGGATCGCCTTTCTCCCCGCGTGGGCCGGGATCGCCGTCCGCGCCCTGCGCGCCGGGACCGCCTTTCTCACCAGTCGGCCCGGGGATGCCATCCGCGCCTGCGGTGCCTGTTTCGCCGCGCGGGCCGATGTCACCCTGAATGCCTTTCTCGCCGCTCGGGCCAGCGTCACCCTGCGGGCCTGGATCACCCTTCTCGCCGATCGGCCCCGGCTCACCCTGCGGACCTTCGTTGCCGGGATCACCCTTCTCGCCTTTCGG
>JBOFFB010000448.1:0-2746 GCA_051648385.1 Allobosea sp. | reverse complement strand
AGCCGCCGCCCGTGGCGCGCATCGCCTCGACCTGGGCGGGATCGATCTCCTCGATGTCATCGGCAATGAGCTTCGACAGAAAACCGATGGTCGACAACGACAGGGTCAGGAAGCCCGCGAACGTGCCGAAGCCGAACATAGCGACGAACAGGATGGCGACAATGATTTCCTGAAATGCCCGCGCCAGTGCAATGATCGAACGGCAGATGCCGTAGAGCCACAACGGCGCAACGTTGCGGGCCGCACCAAGGCCGATGGGCACGGCAAGAATGAGGCCAAAGACGGTGGCACAGACCGTCATGGTCAGGCTCTCGATCAATCCTTGCTGGATATCGCTCCAGCGCGACGTGAAATCCGGCTGCAGGAAGCCAGCGAACAGACGTGCGGCGCGCACCAGACCTTCGGAGACCCGTGTCCAGTTGACATCGACACTGCCAAGCGCAAGCCAGAGATACAGCACGATCCCGCCAACGATGGTCCAGCGCAACCAGGCGCGCTCGATCAGGCGCGGGCGTTTCCAGGCCCTTGCAGGCTGAACGATCGAAGAGTCCATCAAAGGCCCGCCACGACGGCAGCACGCAAGGATGGAACAGCGACGGGACCAGCGTCCACCTCGTCGGTTTCATCCTGCGAGGTCTTGGTCCAGTCCTCTTCGCCATAAATACGGGTCAGAACCTCCGAATTGAGACCGGAGGCGGGTCCGTCATAGACCACCTCGCCAGCTCGAAGCCCGATGATACGCGGCAGGAACATCTGCGCCAGCGCCACATCGTGGATGTTGACGATGCCAGTCAGCCTTCGTTCGGCGCATAATTCGGTGATGAGACGCATCACCTGCCGGGAGGTCTTCGGGTCAAGGCTCGCGGTCGGCTCATCGATCAGAAGCAGTTCGGGGTCCTGAGCCAAGGCGCGGGCAATGCCGACCCGCTGGCGCTGACCGCCTGAAAGCGCATCGGCACGCTTGTCGACATGGTCAGTGAGACCGACACGGTCCAGCAAGGCGAAGGCCCGCTGGATGTCGGCTTCCGGAAAGCGCCGGAAGAAGCTCGCCCAGAAGCCGACATAGCCGAGACGGCCCGACAAGACGTTCTCCATGACCGTAAGCCGCTCGACCAGCGCATATTCCTGAAAGATCATGCCGATCCGTCGCCGCGCCTTGCGCAGTGCGCCGCCACCGAGCGTTGTCAATGCCACGTCACCCAAACGGATTGCACCACTCGTGGGCTCCACCAGCCGGTTCACGCAGCGGATCAGCGTTGACTTCCCGGCCCCGGACGGCCCGATCAGGCCAAGCAGTTCGCCTTGCCTCAACGAAAAGGAAACGCCGCGCAAGGCGACGTCTCCCGTTGCATATCGCTTTGTTAGATCAGCAATTTCGAGCATCAGTCGCGATCAGCGGCAGGTGTACTGAACGCCGACCGAAGCGTCGACATCGCGCACGACCTTCCAGGCATCGCGGTACGTGATCGGCATGAAGCGCTCGCCTGGCGGGATCTGCTTGCCGAATTCTTCTGCCAGCGCCGAGCCGGGCCATGTGAAGCTGGCGAACGCCTGCGCAATCTTGTCCTGCAGTTCGGGCTTTAGATTGTGCGCCACGCCATAGGCCGTTGTCGGGAACCGTTCTGACTCATAGATCACCTTGTAGGCATCGGCCTTCACCACATTGCGGGCTACCATCCGGCGGGCCACTTCGCTGGCGATGGCTGCAACAGGGTAATCCTTGTTGGCGACACCGAGCACCGAGTTGTCATGCCGCCCGGAGAACACTGGCGTGAAATCCCGCGTGGCTTCCAGCTTGTAGGTATCGCGCAAAAGGGCCGATGGAGCCTTGTAGCCCGAATTCGATGTTTCCGCCGTGAAGGCAATACGCTTGCCCTTGATGTCTTCCATCTTCTCGACCCCTGAGCCGGGGTGCGTGATGAACTGCATGCGATAACCAAAGTCGCCGTCGTTGGCAGCCATGATGACCATCGGGCGGAAGCCCGAGCAGTTGACCGCGAGCGGTGTCGAGCCGGTGTTGAAACCTGCAACGTGCAGACGGCCGGCGCGCATGGCCTCGATCTGTGCGGCATTGGACTGGACGGGGAAGAACTGGACGCGTTTGCCGGTTGCGGTTTCCATGTGCTTGAGGAAGCCTTCCCAGACCTTGGCATAGACTGCGGGGTCTTCGACCGGGGTGTAGGCGAACACCAGAACCGGCGGATCGACCTGTTCGCCCGCCGCTGGAACATCGGCAAGCAGATCGCCATCGGCGTCCTTGAACCGAGCATCGAGCGCAAAGGCACTGACCGACATCGACACGGCAAGCGCCGAAGCGACGACAAGAGCACGAAGTGAAGTCTGCATGTTGTATTCCCCTGATGTAGTTAACTTTAAAATCGTTCGAAAAGCAAAGTCATGACGGTTTGGTGACAGGCCAGAGCAACTGTGTTGCGGCAAGCGCGCACAGGGCACCGACGAGCTGCGCGACCACGAACATCGGCACATGGGAAAGCGAGATTCCGGCGAAACTCATCGTGAAGCCCCGCGCCAGCGTGACGGCGGGATTGGCGAACGAAGTCGACGCTGTGAACCAATAGGTAGCAGTGATTGTCAGGCCGACGATCGTGGGGATCGCGTCCGGTTTTGCGCGAAGTGTGCCAAGGATGGCGATCACCAGCACGAAGGTCGCGACGGCTTCCGACAACCACAGGGGCGGCGTTGCACGGGCTGTGGTTCCAATCTCCAGCGCGGGCAGGCCGAACAT
>JBOFFB010000447.1:0-2325 GCA_051648385.1 Allobosea sp. | reverse complement strand
GACATCGACACTGCCGAGCGCAAGCCAGAGATACAGCACGATCCCGCCAACGATGGCCCAGCGCAACCAGGCGCGCTCGATCAGGCGCGGGCGCTTCCAGGCCCTTGCAAACTGAACGATCGAAGCGTCCATCAAAGGCCCGCCACGACGGCAGCATGCAGGGATGGAGCAACCACCGGGCCGACGTCCACCTCATCGGTGTCGTCCTGCGAGGTCTTCGTCCAATCCTCTTCGCCGTAGATACGTGTCAGCACTTCGGCATTGAGACCGGAGGCAGGGCCATCATAGACCACCTCGCCCGCTCTCAACCCGATGATGCGCGGCAGGAACATCTGCGCCAGCGCCACATCGTGGATGTTGACGATGCCAGCCAGCCCACGTTCGGCGCAGAGTTCGGTGATCAGACGCATGACCTGCCTTGAGGTCTTCGGATCAAGGCTCGCCGTCGGCTCATCAATCAGCAGCAGTTCGGGGTCCTGCGCCAAGGCGCGGGCAATGCCGACCCGCTGGCGCTGGCCGCCCGAAAGTGCATCGGCGCGCTTGTCGACATGGTCAGTGAGACCGACACGGTCCAGCAAGGCAAAGGCCCGCTGGATGTCGGCTTCCGGAAAGCGCCGGAAGAAGCTTGCCCAGAAGCCGACATAGCCGAGACGGCCCGACAGGACGTTTTCCATGACCGTGAGCCGCTCGACCAGCGCATATTCCTGAAAGATCATGCCAATCCGTCGACGCGCCTTGCGCAGAGCGCCACTACCGAGCGTTGTCAATGCCACGTCACCCAAACGGATCGCACCGCTGGTCGGCTCCACCAGCCGGTTCACGCAGCGGATCAGCGTCGACTTCCCGGCTCCGGACGGCCCGATCAGGCCAAGCAGTTCGCCTTGCCTCAACGAAAAGGAAACGCCGCGCAAGGCGACGTCTCCCGTTGCATATCGCTTTGTCAGATCAGCAATTTCGAGCATCAGTCGCGATCAGCGGCAGGTGTACTGAACGCCGACCGACGCGTCGACATCGCGCACAACCTTCCAGGCATCGCGGTACGTGATCGGCATGAAGCGCTCGCCGGGCGGTATCTGCTTGCCGAACTCTTCCGCCAGCGCAGAGCCGGGCCATGTGAAGCTTGCAAACGCCTGCGCAATCTTGTTCTGCAGATCAGGGCGAAGGTTGTGCGCGACACCGTAGGCCGTCGTCGGAAACCGCTCCGATTCATAGATCACTTTGTAGGCATCGGCCTTGACCACATTGCGAGCGACCATCCGGCGGGCCACTTCACTGGCGATGGCTGCGACTGGGTAATCCTTGTTGGCGACGCCAAGCACCGAGTTGTCATGCCGTCCGGAAAAGACCGGGGTGAAATCTCGTGTGGCTTCAAGCTTGTAGGCATCGCGCAAAAGAGCGGATGGAGCCTTGTAGCCCGAATTCGACGTTTCCGCCGTGAAGGCAATGCGCTTGCCCTTGATGTCTTCCATCTTTTCGACCCCTGAGCCGGGATGCGTGATGAACTGCATGCGGTAGCCGAAGTCGCCGTCATTGGCGGCCATGATCACCATCGGGCGGAAACCCGAGCAGTTCACTGCGAGCGGTGTCGAACCGGTATTGAAGCCAGCGACATGCAAACGGCCAGCGCGCATGGCCTCGATCTGAGCGGCATTGGACTGCACCGGGAAAAATTGGACGCGCTTGCCGGTCGCCGTCTCCATGTGCTTGAGGAAGCCTTCCCAAACCTTGGCATAGACAGCCGGGTCTTCGACCGGGGTATAGGCGAACACCAGCACCGGGGGATCGACCTGTTCCGCTGCCGGAGGGACATCGGCAAGCAGATCGCCGTCGGCGTCCTTGAAGCGGGCGTCAAGCGCAAAGGCACTAACTGACATCGACATGGCAAGTGCCGAAGCGATCACAAGAGCACGAAGTGAAGTCTGCATGTTGAATCTCCGTGTAGTAGTTAACGTTGAAATCTTTCGAAAAGCAAAGTCATGACGGTTTGGTGACAGGCCAGAGCAGTCGAGCAGCGGCAAGCGCGCACAGGGCACCGATGATCTGCATGCCCACAAACATCGGCACATGGCCAGGCGTGATCCATGCAAAGCTCGTGGTGAACCCGCGCGCCAGCGTGACGGCGGGATTGGCGAACGAAGTCGACGCTGTGAACCAGTAGGTGGCTGTGATTGTCAGCCCGACAATCATGGGGATCGCGTCCGGTTTTGCGCGAAGTGTGCCAAGGATGGCGATCACCAGCACGAAGGTCGCGACGGCTTCCGACAACCACAGGGGCGGCGTTGCACGGGCTGTGGTTCCAATCTCCAGCGCGGGCAGGCCGAACAT
>JBOFFB010000446.1:0-1713 GCA_051648385.1 Allobosea sp. | reverse complement strand
CGCGCGTTTGGAAGCGGGCTGCGGTAGGACCTCTATCGCCGTGACGGCTCACCCTCCCTTCCAAATCAGAATGCGATCTTGGATTTCGAGACCATCGAAAAGAGAACCGGACATGATCGCTATCATTCGCGCGGCGGGCTTGTCACGTCCGCGGACTTGCCCATCGGGAACCTGTTGTAGCAGGTGGGGATGACCCCTCCGTCTTATCGTGGCTACGGCATCGTCATATGTGGACGCCCCGCCTCGGCAAGGGATTTTTGTACGGTGCTGCAATCGGTCGGGTGCAGTCATATGTCCGGCCTGTTTGCGCGGCGCACATGACCGCTGGCCCTGATGAAGTCCGCGGATCGGGTCCCATTCACGGCAGCGAGCTTTGCGCTCTGACGATGCCTCGGGTTTCCTGATCCCGGATCGACCGGTTTGCATCACGTCAATACACCCTTCCCGAACTGATCGTCTTGGTGCGGCTGCGTTCCCTCGGTCCTCAAGCAACCGCAGAGGTCTGGGTCCGATAAGTCTGCTTCCTCACCAGCAGCGCCCAGGCGATCCGGGCCATCTTGTTGGCCAGTGCCACCGACACAAGCCGAGCGGGCTTGCGAGCCAGGAGGCTACTGACCCAGGTTGGCTTCTGGCGCGCGTAGCGCATCACCGCCGTCGCTCCGACGACGAGCAGCGTGCGCAGATAGCCATCGCCCATCTTCGAGATCCGGCCCAGGCGTTCCTTGCCGCCTGACGAATTCTGCCGCGGGGTCAACCCAAGCCACGCCGCAAATTCCCGGCCCGAGCGGAAGTGGCTGGGGTCGGTCACTGTCGCCGCGAGAGCCGTCGCCGTGATGACGCCCACGCCCGGTATCGTCTCCAGCCGCCGGCTCTCTGCACTGCTCCGATGCCAGGCGAGCAGTTCAGCCTCGAGCTCCTTGACCCGCAGCTCGAGGTCCATCAGCTGCTCCACGAGAGGCGCCAGCGCTGCGCGCGACAGGGCGGGAACCGGAGCATCCTCACCGGTGAGCATCGCGATCAAGTCGCGGATCCGTCTCACGCCCTGGGCCACGATAATGCCGAATTCGGCCAGGTGTCCCCGCAGGGCATTCACCAGCATCGTGCGCTGGCGGATCATCAGCGCCCGCACGCGGTGAAGCATCAGGACGCTCTGCTGGTCGGCGCTCTTCACCGGAACAAAACGCATGCTCGGCCGCGTCACCGCTTCGCAGATGGCCTGCGCGTCCGTGGTGTCGTTCTTTCCACGCCGAACATAGGGCTTCACGTATGAGGGCGGCATCATCTTGACGGTGTGCCCCAGAGCCATGAGCTCACGCGCCCAATGATGCGACGTCGCGCAGGCTTCCATGCCGACCAGGCAAGGTGTCAATCCGGTAAAGAACGGGATGACCTCGGCACGGCGCAAACGCTTGCGCAGCACGACTTGCCCCTGCGCATCAACTCCGTGGATTTGAAACACGTGCTTGGCGAGATCCAATCCAATGGTGGTAATCTGCATGATGGACGCTCCCTGATCTTGTGGCGCTCTTCGCGACGACCACGCTATGGCACATCGATGCCGGTGAGCAGGGGGCGTCCACACCATCACGGCAACGCTGACGGCCCCCGACAAGGGCGGTAGGGTTGGACATGATACCCATCTCCTATGCCCGCCACCGGTTCCCGCCTGACGTTATCCGCCACACCGTCTGGCTCGATCTGCGCTTCACGCTC
>JBOFFB010000445.1:0-8632 GCA_051648385.1 Allobosea sp. | reverse complement strand
TCTTGCTCGGCAGCGCCATATCCCGAATGGATAGGCTTTCCGTCATGACCGAGGCTGGCAAAGGCAAAGCCGGTCGCGATCATGGCCATTCCCAGATCAAGCCGTTCGGCTTTCCCGTTTCTTTGCAAGATCGCCGTGCAGACGGCGTGCCGGATAGCTCTATCAGCTGCCTGTCTGACCACAGCACAAACCGGCTTGAGATCGCGGATCAGGGCCGCCAGCATTGCCAAAGATGCGTCACCGCAGTCCTGACGGCTTCCGCTGACAGTGGTGAACGCCGTGCCACGCAGGCATGACTGGACACCATAAAGCCGATGCCTCTGACCATCTGCGATCCAGGTGTCGCCAGTTTCGATGGTGATGCCGGGCGGGATCGGTTTCCAGCGCTCGTCAGCGGACGCGGATCCTGCACTGATCAACGCGACGCAGACCACCATCCATGCAAGGGCGTCATGGTTTCTGGTCACGACGGATGCGCTCATGCTCGAAGGACCAGAGGCCCCGGCCAAATCCCTTGGCAATTCGCTCATCATCCGCGAGGTCGGGCCGCAGCGGCTTTCCCTCGGCGTCACGCGCCAGGGACACGTATCCTCCCGAAACCAGATATTCCTCGACCTTGGTGACGCCGTAGACTGAAGCATAGTTTACCAGGATGAAGCAGCTGGCGTTCTTGACCGGCTTGTCCTGCTGATCAGCAAAAGCTCGGCAAAGCATGACTGGACCGCTGCGCAGGATCGCGTTTAAACCCTCACGCACGAAGTCCCGGCATGGACCATCAAACTTTGCGTCAGTCAGACGACGATCATGCTGGCATGGCAACACCCCCCAGGCATTCAACGCAAGGGATGTTCCAAAACGATAGCTGGTGCCGCTTATAGACTGGGCACGCTCGGGACTCGTGTAGGTTTGTTTGCCGGCAAGGCCTTTGCCGCTGGCATCATAGTACTCGACGACCAGCACATTGGTGCCGGTCTGACGCAGTGCCTCAAGCTCGGCATTGCTGGGATCACTGAGCGCAAATGACGGACTGCTCAGGCAAGACAGGATCATGCCGGCAGCCAGTAATACGCAGTGAAGGGAAGGGTTTCTAGCGTTCAACATTGAAATAGAATCTCCTCTGACCATCGCCTGCGTCAACTGTCACATACCAAGGCTCTGATCTTTGTGTTCGCGGCATGATCTCGAACCGATCTTGCGGACGGTCCAAGCGGTCTGATTGGCTGGCGGTCTGACCGACCGGACGTGGCCTGGCACAGGATGCGCCATTGGGATCGCTCTGCACAGAGTGTTCCTCGACGCGAACGCTGGTCCAGCCCTCTGCGCAATCTTCGAACGGCTCGTATTGCGGCGCGCCCGTTTTGCCTTCCGGACAGATCGGCCACGAAAACCCGCGCCGCTTCATCATCGAGAACAGCTGGTTCATCACCGGCACGCAATAGGCGATGCCGCGCCAGCTCGGATTGGAGGCCGCCGCGCAGAGCAGCACCTTGCAGCCGAAGGACGCATCTTGGGCACCGGCTGGTGACGCCAAGCCAACGGCGAGGGCCACCCCAATGAACACGTTTCTGTGGACCTTTGTCATAGGCCACCTCCTGACGAAGTGAATTTCGCTCCGGTGAAATTACCCTCTTGACGAACCGGCTCAAATCCTTAATTGCTATTATAATAGCATATATAGGAATCAAGGCAATGACCCATTGTCACTTGAAACTGGTTGTGATGCTTCTGCCACTCTGGCCTGCTGGGCCGACGCTGGCGCAATCCACCGGCGTGCCAGACCAAGGTACGCCTGCCGCAGCCTCACCCGATTTGGTGATCAACGAACAAGGCGCTGTCATCCGCCAATCGCCCACATCCAGCACGGGCAAGCATGTTGACCGCGTCCTGCAGGGTTCGATCATGTTCGCGCCAACTGATGTCCAGATGGCGTTCGCACCATCTGCTCCGGGCGGCAATGGCCTATCTCCTGCTCAGCCCCAGCCCTGCCCCTCCACCCCAACTCTCTCACCCTCGGACGCACTGGCCCTGGTGCGGCGCGTGGCCGAGCAGGAGCGGTTCTATCCTGACTTTGTGCTGGCCGTGGCCCGGCAGGAATCGCAGTTCAAGGTCGATGCCCTGTCAGAGAAAGGGGCCTATGGCCTGATGCAGCTGATGCCGGCAACCGCCACACAGTACGACGTCGACCGCTGCATCCCGGAAGCCAATGTGCGGGGCGGCATCCGCTTCCTGCGCGAGCTGCATCAGCGCTACCGCAATCCGCTTTATGTGCTGGCAGCTTACAATGCAGGCGAGACCGCTTTGCGCGAACACGGCGGCATTCCACCCTTTCCTGAGACGGTCGCTTATGTGGCCGCTGTGCTGAACGATTTCTATGGCTACCCCGGGATCAAAGGCGCTGCAGGTCCCGCTTCGGCCACAGGTGCCGCACCTTCCCGCGTTTCCGCAAGCACATCTGCTGCCACACGCCGATCAGCGCGCCCGGCATCGTCGAGCGCTTCAACTGTCACAGCCAAGCCGAGCGATTGGCTTGTGCTTCATGTGGAGTAGCGCAATGTCCAGAACCATTCCCCTTCTTCATGTCTGGAGTGCGATACGCCAAGCGCCGTCTCTGGCGCTTGCAACCTTTATTGCGTCGGTAACGGTCTTTGGTTCGCCCGCGTGGGCGCAAGGCGGCAACCTTCAACCGGTCCAATCAACCCTGCAGCAGCTGATCCAGGTCCTGACCGGCCCCATCGCCACGTCTCTCGCCATTCTCGCTGTGATCGCGCTGGGCATGATGGCCTGGGTAGGACGTCTCACCTGGTATTTCGCGGGCTCGATCATCTTCGGCATCGTCCTGGTCTTCGGCTCGTCCCAGATCGTGCAGTTCTTCCAAAGTGCGGTGGGGCGCTGATCATGGACCAGACGCACTCCATCCAGTCACCTGCAATGACGCCCCTCGTGAAAGGCCTGACCCGGCCACCCACACTCTGGGGCGTGCCCTACATGTATTTCATGCTGAACGGTGTCATTGTCTCAGTGGTGTTCCTGGCTTCCAAGAACCTGTTCAGCTTCCTGCTGGCGATCCCGATCCATCTCATCGGCACCATCCTTGTTCTGCGCGAGCCGAAGATCTTCGAGATCCTGCTGGTGCGCTCGATGAAGTGCCCTCCCCGCTCTCGCGCCTTCTGGGGCGCGACAAGCTACCGGGTGTAGCGCCATGGCCCTCTCCGCACTCCTTGATGAACTGACGTTTGGAGCGGCGGCGCGGCGTGAGAACCCGGTGGCGGCGCATATCCCCTACACCCGCCATGTCGATGACCAGACGCTTCTGACCGAGGACGGGCTTTATCTCTCAAGCCTCAAACTCGACGGCTTCTGTTTCGAGACAGCCGACATGGCCGAGATCAATGCACGGCTGAACACCCGCAACATCCTGCTGCGCGGCCTCGGCAACAGTCGCTTCGCCATCGCCACCCACATCATCCGGCGCGAGGTGAAGCCGGAACTGGGCGGAACGATCACCAACATTTTCTGCGCTGAGCTTGACCGGCGCTACCGCGAAAACCTCGGGCGGCGGCGGCTCTTTGTTAACGACACATATCTCACGATCATTCGCAGACCTCTGCAGGGCAAGGCCGGACAGGCCGAGAACGTCATCCGCAAGCTCTTCGGTCAACGCGGCACCGAAGGCGCGAGCATCAATGAGCAGGAGGAAATCCGCACCCTGCATGATGCTGTCGCCAACATCATCGAGATCTTGCAGCCCTATGGCGCGAGGTTGCTGACGGTCACCAACCGAGGCGGCACCTGGTTCTCCGAGCCATTGGAGTTCCTCGTGCAGTTGCTGAACGGGGCTTGCCCGCGCCCGATGCACCTGCCGCGCATGGCGCTGAAGCAGGCGCTCGCCACCAAGCGCCTGTTCTTCGGACGTGCCACCATCGGCATCCAGGGTGCGACCCGCGAGGACAGCCGCTTTGGCGCGATGCTCTCGGTCGCCGAATACCCGGCCTATACCGGTCCCGGCCTGACTGATGGGTTGCTGAAGGCACCTCACGAGTTCATCGTCATCCAGACCTTCGCCATCGTCGATCGCCCGAATGCGCAGGATCAGATCGAGCGCGTCGGACGCCAGGTCCAGATGTCGGATGAGGCAGGCTCGATCGTGGCCGAGCATCTCGAAGAAGCCCGCAACGAACTGTTGGCGTCCGAAGCCATCTACGGCTCGCACCATATGAGCGTCTTGTGCCTCGGACGAGATTCAACCGAGATGGATCGCTGCATCACGGCGATCGAGGCGATCCTCAAGGACCTGTCGATGATCCATGTCCGCGAGGATCTGAATGGCGAGGCGGCCTTCTGGGCGCAGCTACCGGGCAACTTCAGCTACATCGCGCGGGGCGCACTGATCTCGAGCAAGAATTTTTCGGGTTTTGCCTCGCTGCACAATCACCCAAGCGGCAAATCTGATGGAAACCACTGGGGCCCGGCAGTCTCACTGCTCGAGACCACCAGCCAGACCGCTTATTTCTTCAATTTCCACGAGCGTGATCTCGGCAATTTCACCATTGTCGGGCCATCGGGCTCCGGCAAGACCGTCGCGCTGGCTTTTCTGATGGCGCAGGCCATGCGGGTGAAGCCCGAGCCCAAATGCGTCTTCTTCGACAAAGACCGCGGTGCCTAAATCTTCATCCGGGCACTTGGCGGCCGCTACGAGGTGTTGGCGCCCGGCACGCCCTCCGGCTTCAATCCCCTCGCCCTGCCAGACGGGCCTGACACGCGCGAGTTCCTGTTCCAGCTTCTTGCCTTCATGTTGAGGCCCAGTGACGGGCGCAGGCTGTCTGCCAGCGAAGAGCAGGTCATCCGCAATGGCGTCAGCCTGACGATGACGGCAGGGCCTGAGGCGCGCAATCTCGATGCCTTCGCCACCTTGCTGCGCGGGCGTCTCAAGGCTGGCGATGATGATCTTCTGGCTCGGCTTGATCCCTGGCGGCAACAGAACCAGCGGGGATGGCTGTTCAACAACGCCGAGGATCATTTCAGCTGGAAGGCCGGCGCCAACCCCTCTCTGATTTTCGGGTTTGACATGACCCGCGTGCTCGATGACCCCGTCATTCGCACTGCCACTTTGATGTACATCTTCCACCGAATCGACGAACTGCTCACAGGCGATCCGGTGATGATCTTTCTCGATGAGGGCTGGCGGCTGCTGGACGACGAGGTCTTTGCCTTCTTTATCAAGGACAAGCTCAAGACCATCCGGAAGCAAAACGGCATTGTCGGGTTCGGCACGCAATCGGCAGCCGACATCGTGCGCTCAGGTTCGGCCAATACCCTGATCGAGCAATCGGCCACCAACATCTTCTTCCCGAACCCGAAGGCAGATGATGCGAGTTACATCGAGGCCTTCCGGCTGTCGAACCGCGAGGTCGCCTGGATCCGGGAGAACAGCCCCGAGATGCGCTCGTTCCTGATCAAGCACGGGCGCGACAGCGTCATCGCCCGCCTTAACCTCAATGCCATGCCGGACCTGATCAAGGTGCTGTCTGGCCGTACCGAAACTGTCGCCGAGCTCGACCGGCTGCGGGCAGAACTCGGCGATGATCCTTCGAGCTGGCTGCCCGCCTTCTGTGGTTGGGAGGCGCATCATGCGGATCGAGACACGTGAGTTCACGCCACCACTGAACACCTCGCGACGTTTCGGATGTCGGCATTTGCTGCTGGCGCTGATGGCAGCAATCGTCTGCCTGTTCCTGCCTCAACGGGTCCAGGCGCAGGTTCCCATCAGCGATGCTCCGAAGACTGCTCAGGAGACCCAGACCAGAGGTCAGGTCGAAAAGACCGAGGGCTCGACGAAGCGCTGGCTGCAATATGAGGAGGGTGTGACCTGCGGCGTCTTTCGCAATCCGGCCAAAACGCCGGTCGATGCCATGCAGCGAACCGAGATCACCGGCCTGATCCGCCAATACGCCAAAGCCTATGGTGTGCGCGAGGAGCTCGCGCTTTCTGTCGCCATGCAGGAATCGCGGTTCTCGCAGAATGTCCGCTCCTGCGCTGGCGCCATCGGCGTCATGCAGCTGATGCCCGGCACGGCCAAACAGCTCGGCGTCGATCCGTATGATCTCGAGGATAACATCAAGGGCGGCGTCAAATACCTCAAGGACCAACTCATCCGGTTCGAGGGCAATGAGACGTTGGCGGCAGCGGCCTTCAATGCTGGCCCAAACCGGGCTTCGCTACAGGCCGGGCGTGTCCCCAACATTCCCGAGACACAGACCTATGTGCGGGAGATTTTCGGACGCTGGGAGCCACAGTTCAAGGTGCTGGTCGGGTCCGAACTTGCACCCTCGCTCGCCAACGCCAACCATAACCTGATCGCGACATCGCGCTATGCTGCAGGGTCCATCGGCGGCACGCAGGCACTGGCCCAATCACGCCAGACCGCCATTGGCCGCGAGGGTGCTCTGGTTGGTGGGGCTGAACGGGTTCAGGACGCCTGGGACGATAACAGCCAATCCCGCATCATCACCGGGCAGGGCTTTAACCGCGCCATCGACCAGGGTGGTGTCATCGGCTCGTTGATGGTGGCGCAATTGCTGGCTGATCTCGCAATAACCAGTCAGACTACAAAATCGATGAGGTATGCGACCTCGCCGGCGGCAACGCCCTGGCAGCCGCGCCCACCCGATCTTTCGCCGTGCGTTCCGGTTCAAGGCTCCCCGGGCAGCCAGACCGGCACGCCCTGCACCACGAACCCTCGCGTTCCGGACCGGATTGCCAATGTCGGAAGCTATCTCGCAGGCGTTCAAGCTGCGGCACAAGCGGTGCCAAGCGCGACGCTATCACCCTCGGCATCCCTTTCGCCGGTGTCCTTTGTCAGCCCAATCACTCGTTTCCCCACAGCCAACCCATAGGAGCCTGTCATGCTGAAGCGACTTGTTCTCAACATCGGCCTCTGCATCTGTATTGCCCTCACCCTGATCAGCCTGCCTGCTGCAGCTCAGGTCCCAACCCACGACCAGGCCAACCTGATGCAGGCCCGTGAGACCGCCCGCAACACAATGCAAATCATGCAAAGCAGCGGCAACATCCTGGAGACGGTGAAGAAAACGCTTGCCGCCGTCTCAGGCGACCGCTCGGGCGATGCTCAAGGATCGTTGGCGCAAATCGCAACCGGTTCGGGCTTCAATATCGGTCAGGCCCCGTCGCTCGGCAGCGTGATGTCGGGAGGTGATCTCGGCTTCGGTGGATTGTCTCAGGATGCCCAGCGCACCGTCTCGACACTGATCAACGGTCTGCAGCTGGTCAAATCGATTTCTGGCCTCGTCAACGGCAAGAAAACGACATCGGACCAGTCCTACCAATCCGCTGTGAACACCGCAGCCACACTTTCCGGTTTGATCGCGGCAACGCAAAGTGCGGCTGGCACCAGAACCGGGGCCTTCACATCAGCAGGCGGGATGTTGGGCTCCTCACGCGACATAAAGGGATCGATCGACCAGAATACGCAGGTTCAGGTCCAGACCGGCCAGACCGTCAACGAGCTGATCGGTGTCATGAACAATGTCGTAACGGCACAGAACACGCAGGTGCTGCAGCGCCTCGCCGCAGAAAGCGCGACCTCGGTGATCATGACCTACGATCCGAGCAAGTCCGGCTTCGGCAGTGGAACGAGCCTGGCGACGAACCCGGGCAATTCCACCATCACCGCGCGCAACCAGTAGCCCGGACGCGAGGAACAATGCCTTGCGGGCCATCGCCATCATGATGATGCTGACGCTTGCTGTTGCTGCCTGTGGCCACCGCGAGAAGAAAGCGCCTTGCTCGCCGTCCGATGGCGTCACCAGCCAGCAGCCACTGGCCTTTGCCCCGCTCGGCAAC
This sequence comes from Allobosea sp., assembly GCA_051648385.1. Taxonomy (GTDB): domain Bacteria; phylum Pseudomonadota; class Alphaproteobacteria; order Rhizobiales; family Beijerinckiaceae; genus Allobosea. Next base: position 772 of record JBOFFB010000445.1, on the reverse strand, counting down.
GCCCCGATCCTGCCGTTTGAGTTGACCACTGACTGCGGCCCATTGAAGTCGATGAATCCCATACTGCTCGATCAACTGCCTCAAAGCGTGAGGGCCCGGCCATGAACAATGTGGTCGATCAGCTCTTCCGGCGCATCGACCAGCTCGGTCAGCGCTTTACCGAAACCACCTATGTGGCATTGGCCAACGAGATCGGCTCGATCTTCACGCTGTTGACCACGCTCTATGTGATATTCTGGGGCTACCAGATCTGGTCCGGCACCGCGTCCGGCGGCGCAACCGAGCAGGCGGCGCGGCTCCTGCGTGTCTTCGTGATCTACACGCTCGCCGTGTTCTGGGGAGAGTTCCAGACGTTTATCTATAACGCCGTGAACGAGATGCCGAGGGCGATCGGCAACATCATCATTCGCGGGGTCGGCGGAGGTCTCTCGCCCGAGAATTCCGCGATCGAGCAGGCGCTGTCCAATGTCTGGCATGTCGGCGTCGATGCGGCCTCCAAGATCACCAAGGCGGCAGGGCTGCTCTCGCCCGGTCCTTATATCATCGCCGGCATTGTCCTCGTGGTGATCGCGCTCTTCGTGGCGTTTGCCGCCGGCATCATCATCCTCGCCAAGATCGTGCTCTGGGTGCTGTTGTCGCTGGCGCCCATCTTCATCGTCCTTCTGCTCTTCGGAGCCACCACCCGGTTCTTCAATGGCTGGGTCTCGGCCGTGGTCCAGTTCATCCTCGTACCTATCATCGTTTACACCGTTCTCGCCTTCTACCTCACGGT
>JBOFFB010000444.1:0-33906 GCA_051648385.1 Allobosea sp. | reverse complement strand
GATGATCAGGGCTGTCAGCCAGCCGGTCATCAGCCCGCCGGTCGGTGCGCCGATCACAATGGCTGCACCCATGGCCAGCATGGCGGGCTTGCTCTTCGTCAGCCCGTACAGAAGACAGGCAGTGATGCCCCAGAAGGCGGCGAGGTAGGGCGTATAACCCGAAAACAGCACCGCCAGCAGCACGACGAGCGGAATCGCGGTGGGCCAGTCACGGGCCAGCACATCACGCGGCTTCGGGATTTCGTTCGCGGGCATGCCCTTGAGGCCGTTCTTCTTGGCCTCGAAATGGACCTGACAGAAGACCCCGAAAAAATGCATGAAGGCCGGCACGATGGCGGCGATGATGATGTGCTGATACGGAATATTGAGGAACTCAACCATCAGGAAAGCTGCAGCGCCCATGATCGGTGGCGTGATTTGTCCGCCGGTCGACGCCGTCGATTCAACGGCTGCCGCGAAATGGCGCTGATAGCCCAGCCGGATCATCGCCGGAATGGTAAGCGAGCCGACTGTAACGGTGTTGGCGATCGATGATCCGGAGATCATGCCGAACAGGGCGGAGCCAAGGATCGCGATCTTGGCCGGCCCACCAGCATGTCGGCCGGTCACGGCACTGGCGAGATCGATGAAGAGCCGCCCAAGCCCGATCCGGGTGGCCAGAACGCCAAACAGCACATAGTGGAACACATACGTCGCCACAACGCCGAGGGCGATGCCGTAGACGCCCTGGCTCGTCAGATAGAGGTGGTTGACCACCCCCTTCCAGGTCGAGCCCGGATGAATGAGCACGCCCGGAAACCACGGCCCCCACATGGCATAGAGCATGAGCGAGATTGCGATCAGCGGCAACGCAATGCCGACCGAACGCCGCGTGGCTTCCAGCAACACGATGATCGCCAGCGTGCCCATCAGCACATCGATGGGCATCGGATTGCCGACGCGGAAGACCAGATCGTGGAAAATCCATGGAATGTAGAGGCTCGCCGCCGCTGCCATCAAAGCGAGGGCCCAGTCGATCAGTGGCACGCCAAGCGGGCTCATCAGCGAGGCTACCGGCTTGTCTGGCCTGCGCTTCGACATCGGAAACACGAAGAACACCAAGGCCAGCACAAGTGCCAGATGGATGCCGCGGTGAACATCCTCACGCAGCAGGCCAAGCCCGGCGGTGTAGTAGTGAAAGGCTGACAACGAGAACAGCAGCGCACCGACCAGCATGGCCATGACAGGCAGCAGGGGCCGGAAGTTGATCTCCGGATCAAGCTGGCGCTCGATTTCCGCAAGCTCAGCCGCTGTCTTGGGCTGTGCGCCGAACGTGTCGCTCATGATCGTGGACTTTCCGGGCAGGCAAACAACAGGGGGCGAAACAAAAAGCGCCTTCGCTTTGGTGATTGGCGAGGGCGCGAGACAGACAATTGTCGGCAGCGACTACTTCAACAGGCCGGCTTCCCTGTAAAAGCGCTCGGCCCCTGCGTGGAGCGGCAGGCCGAGGCCCAGCAGCGCCGTTTCCTTGCGGATGGCTTTGCCCTTGGCGTGGCCCGAATCCAGGGTCGTGCGGGTCTTGTCGGACCACAAGGCCTTGGTAATCTCGTAGACAGTGTCATTCGAGATCTTGGACGACGTCACCCATTGTGCGCCCACCGCAACAGTCTTTACGGCGGCGATATCCTTGTAGGTTCCGGCAGGAATTTCATCCGCTGCAAAGAAGGTCAGCGACTTGCGCAAGGCCTCGGCCTGCGGCCCCTCGATCGAGACCAATTCGATGCCCGGTCCTGACGTCGCCAACTCGGTGATGGCCGAAGCCGGGAAACCGCCGGTGAAGAAGAAGGCATCGATCGAGCCATCCTTCATCTTGTCGGCAGCCTGGTTCGGCTTGACGAATTCCGGCTTGATGTCGGCCTCGCGCACCCCGTAGGCGGCAAGGATCGCCCGCGCGTTGATCAGCGTGCCCGAGCCCGGCTCATCAAGTGACACACGCCGTCCCTTGAGGTCAGCAGGGGTCTTGACGTTGAGCCCCTTGCGCACGACGAGGTGGACACTTTCCGGATAGAGATTGGCGATTGCGCGCAGTTCCTCGACCTTGCCACGACCTTCCCACAGGCCGGTGCCGGTGAAGGCCCATGCTGCGACGTCGGCTTGCGCGAAACCCGATTCAGCCCCGCCGCCGATGATCGCATTGACATTCGCAACTGATCCGTTGGTGGCGACGGCTGTGGCCACGATGTTCGCACTCGACACCGCGTTCGCCACCATACCGCCAACCGGATAGTAGGTTCCTGCCGTGCCACCCGTGCCGATCCGGAAGAACTGCTGTTGCGCGACGGCACCGGAACTGGCGAGGGCCAGACCCGCAACCGAGCCCGCCAGCATGGCGCGGCGCGTGATCACCCGTTGTTTCGTGGACATTGATTTCCCCTGTCGCTGGTCTGTTTATCCAGACTGGTTCTGTGATTTATGAATGTGCGACATGCAAGGGCGCTTTGACAAGCTGCAACATGCACCTTTCGCTGACCGCAGAATACGATAGCTTGCTGAAATTCATAATGACACCGAGGATCCCCATGGCCAAGAAGCCGGTCCGCCGCATCAAGCCGTCACAATTGCGCTCCAAGGCGTGGTTCGACAACCCGGCGAATATCGACATGACGGCGCTCTACATCGAGCGAACCATGAATTTCGGGCTGTCGCGGGCGGAACTGCAATCAGGCCGCCCGATCATCGGCATCGCGCAGACCGGCTCGGACATTGCGCCGTGTAACCGGCACCACATCGAACTGGCACCCCGCATCCGTGATGGCATCCGCGAAATGGGTGGCGTGCCTTTCGAATTTCCGATCCACCCGATCCAGGAAACCTGCAAGCGCCCGACTGCGGCGCTCGACCGCAACCTGCAATATCTCAGCCTTGTCGAAATCCTTTATGGCTACCCGTTGGATGGTGTGGTGCTGACCACCGGCTGCGACAAGACCACGCCGGCGCAGATCATGGCGGCGGCGACTGTCGATATTCCAGCCATCGTGCTCTCGGGCGGGCCGATGCTGAACGGCTGGCACAATGGCGAGCGCACCGGCTCGGGGACCATCGTGTGGAAGGCCCGGCAGATGCACGCGGCCGGTGAGCTTGATGATGCAGGCTTTGTCGAACTGATCGCCTCGTCCGCTCCGTCCGCCGGGCACTGCAACACCATGGGCACGGCGTCGACCATGAACAGCCTGGCCGAGGCGCTCGGCATGTCGCTGCCCGGCTGCGCCGCCATTCCCGCGCCTTACCGCGACCGCTATGAAATGGCATATCTGACCGGCAGGCGCATTGTCGACATGGTCTGGGAGGACCTGACACCGTCGAAGATCCTGACACGTGCCGCTTTTGAAAACTGCATCGTGGTCAATTCGGCCATTGGCGGCTCGACCAATGCGCCGGTGCATATCAACGCCATCGCGCGTCATATTGGCGTCAAGGTCGACAATGATGATTGGGAAAAGCATGGCTATGACGTGCCGCTGCTCGTGAACCTGCAGCCCGCGGGCGAGTATCTCGGCGAGGAATACTACCGCGCAGGTGGAGTCCCCGCAGTCGTCAACGAGCTGATCAAAGCCAACCTGATCGATGAAACGGCGCTGACCGTGAACGGCAAGACGCTGCATGCCAACTGCAAGGGGCGCGAGACGCTGGACGCCCGCGTGATCAAGTCGGTGAAGGAGCCGATGAAGAAGCAGGCCGGGTTCCTCAACCTCAAGGGCAACCTGTTCGACTCGGCGATCATGAAGACCGGCGTGATCTCCAAGGAATTCCGCGAGCGTTACCTTGAGAATCCGAAGGACCTCAACGCCTTCGAGGGCATCGCGGTGGTGTTCGACGGGCCGGAGGATTACCACAAGCGCATCGATGACCCATCGCTGAAGCTTGATGCGAAGACCATGCTCTTCATTCGCGGCGTCGGGCCAATCGGCTATCCGGGCGCGGCCGAGGTGGTCAACATGCGCCCGCCCGCCTACCTCATCAAGCAGGGCATCAATGCGTTGCCCTGCATCGGTGACGGGCGGCAATCAGGCACATCGGGCTCGCCTTCGATCCTCAACGCGTCACCGGAAGCGGCAAGCGGAGGCGGTCTTGCCCTTCTGATTACCGGCGACAAGGTGCGCATCGATCTGAATACCCGCACCGCCAACATCCTGATTTCTGATGCCGAGTTGGCAGAACGGCGCGCGGCTCTGAAGAAGGCTGGCGGTTACAAGTACCCCAAGAGCCAGACGCCATGGCAGGAAATCCAGCGCGGCATGATCGACGAACTCAGCAACGGCATGGTGCTGAAACCGGCGGTGAAATACCAGCGCATCCACAAGACCAAGGGCATTCCACGGGACAACCACTGAATGGGATAAGACGGCCATGAACCAGTCCGCCCGCGTCACCGCTTTCCGCCGCCTGCACGAGGCCGGCTGCTTCGTCATGCCCAATCCATGGGATGTCGGCTCGGCGCGCTGGCTGCGCTCGCAGAGCTTCGAGGCGCTGGCGACCACGAGCCTTGGTTATGCGTTCGCGCAAGGCCGCGCCGATCAGGACGTGCCCTGCGGGATGATGCTGGCGCACATCGCCGAGATGGTGTCGGCGTGCCCGGATGTGCCATTCAACGCCGATTTCGAGAATGCCTATGCCGACAGCCCGGATGGTGTCGCAGCAAATGTCACAGCTTGTGTGGCAACTGGCGTCGCGGGGCTTTCCGTTGAAGACGCCACCGGGCGCGCTGCCGATCCGCTCTATGACTTCGACCTCGCGCTTGCCCGGATCAAGGCCGCACGCGCGGCCATCGATGCAGGTGGCAGCGGTGTGCTGCTGACAGCGCGGGCCGAGGGCGTGCTCGTACATGGAGTTGACGCACTGCCCGATGTGCTCAGGCGGATCACGGCCTTTGCCGAAGCGGGGGCCGACGTACTTTATGCGCCAGGCATCCGGACGTCTGAACAGATCAGCGCTGTTGTGGCCGCTGCTGGCGGAAAGCCTGTCAATGTACTGATCTTTGGCAATCTGGGCTTGTCCGTCGCCGATGTGGCGTCGCTTGGCGGGCGGCGCATATCTGTCGGAGGAGCCATGGCGCGGGCAGCATGGGCTGGCCTGATGAAGGCAACAGCCTTGATCAGGGACGAAGGCTCTTTTACCGGCTTTGCCGACAACGGTCGCACGGCACCGCTTGGCGCGTTCTTCAAGGACGACTTGAAAGCACGGTCATGAGTTTGCGCCTGCTGCTCAAGCCGGGAGAACCCGGCGACGCGGTGCTGTGGAGCCTCGATGCGCGTGGGCGACCACAGCCGACCGATGCCGATGAGGCCGGGCTTTCCGACGAACTTTCCGAACGGATCGAGGAATGGGTCGATGCACTCGATGCTGCCTTCGATGAAGATACTCCGGAGGTTCGGCGGTTTGCCAGCGAGACCGAGCGCAGGGCGTTTCATGCGGAAGGTCAGGCCATTGCTGCCGCGATACGCGATGAAATCGGTGATGAGGCCACGCTCGAACTCGATTTCACGGCGCTGGAAGGCGGGTTGGCATGAGTCGCGACCTGGCACAGTGGGCAGCGCGCCCGCGCCCGGAACGCGTGGTGATCGAAGGCCGCCACACGCGGCTCGAACCGCTTGATGCGAAGCTGCATGGCGATGATCTTTTCGCAGCATCGATGGCAGATGGCGCAGATGAGCGGCACCGCTATCTGTTTGAGGTGCCGATGGACCGCATCAGTTTCCAGGGGTGGATCGAGAAGGCGGCAGCCGGTGTCGATCCCATGTTCTGGGCGGTCGTGGACAGGATGACGGGCCGCACCGAAGGTCGGCAGGCACTGATGCGCATCGAGCCCGTGCATGGCGTGATCGAGATCGGCAGCATCCTGTGGGGACCGGCCATTGCCCGAAGCAGGGTTGCCACCGAAGCGCTTTACCTCTTTGCTACCCATGCCTTTGATACGCTTGGATACCGGCGTTTCGAATGGAAATGCCACAATCTCAACCTGCCGTCGAAAGCGGCCGCGCTACGCTTCGGCTTCACGTTCGAGGGGGTGTTCCGCCAACACATGGTGGCCAAAGGCGCCAACCGCGACACAGCCTGGTTTTCGATCATCGATTCGGACTGGCCGGAACTGCAAGCCCGCTACCAACGCTGGCTCGGCCCAGACAATTTCGATGCGGGCGGGCGACAGCTGAAGCGGTTGCAGGATTGCTGAATGGATCAGGAGTTGTTGCGGGTCGGCGCGGGCACGCCCCATAGCAGGATCGCGCCAACGGTGAAGAAGACGATCAGCACGGCAAGCCCCGCCTCCTGACGGTTGCTGAGATCTGTGGCGACAGCGACGAGCGTCGGCCCCATGAAGCTGGTGACCTTGCCGGACAGCGCAAACAAGCCAAAGAACTGCCCTGTCTTTTCGGGTGGCGACAGGCGCGCCAGCAGGCTGCGCGAGGCGGCTTGCAGCGGCCCCGCCACCAGCCCGATGACCAGTCCAAGGCCGAGATAGACCTGCTCGGGCAGGCTGCCGAAGAGCCCGTCCCCCGGGGTCGCGGGCATCGTGGGAATGACGAACAACACGTGGCCCTTGCCGAGCGACAGGATGCCGATGCACGTCGCGACCAGGACGACAATCGACCCCAGGATCACAGGCTTGCCGCCGATCCGGTCGTCGAGCCAACCACCCACAAGCGCGCCGAATATGCCGGTGACGGTGAGCAGGATGCCGAAAATGCCGACCTCGATGGTCGACCAGCCGAAGACACCGGCAGCATAAATCGCACCGAAGGCAAAGAGTGCCACGAGCCCGTCCTGGTAGATCATGTTGGCGATGAGGAAGCGCGCCATCGACGGCCAGCGCCTGACCTCTGCCAGCGTTTCTCCGAGATGCACGAGGCCGCGGGCGGCGGCGTCCTTCAGGCGCACGCCGGTCTTCGGCATGTCTGGTGTGAGCAGGAACAGCGGCGCGACGAAGACCACGAACCAGAGCGCGGTAAGCGGCCCGCTGATCCGGTCACCTTCGCGGGCTGCCGGGTCAAGGCCAAACGCCGGGCTCAGGCCCAATAGCGTCTTGCCGGTATCGGGACTGGCGACCAGAAAGCCGAGCATGATCACCAGCGACACAAGCCCGCCAAGATAGCCGATGGCCCAACCGGTGCCGGAAAGCCGCCCGATGCGGTCAGGCGGCACCAGGCGCGTCATCATGGCATTGTTGAAAACGGTGGCGAATTCCGCGCCGATGGTGGCGAGAATGAAACCGCAAAGCGCGATCGGTACGGCGGAGGGGTGACCCGGCACCGCGAACCAGAGCAGGCCCGCACCAAGCACCAGCATCGTGCCGAAGACTGCAATCCACGGCTTGCGTGGCCCCGTCATGTCGGCGATGCCGCCAAGCAGCGGTGAGAGCAGTGCGATGGCGAGGCCCGCAGCGCCGGTGGCATAGCCCCACATGGCCTGCCCAGATACGGGGTCTGACGCCAGCGCCGAGGCAAAGAACGGGGCGAAGATGAAAGTCGTGATCAGCGTGAAAAAGGGCTGCGCCGACCAGTCGAACATCAGCCAGGCGGCCACCGCACGCTTCGGCGGGTAAGTTGTTTGCAAAGGCACATCACTGCCCGGAGCAGCACCGATCACTGAAGCGTCGTGTCTGAATCAGAGCCGCCGCGCGCCAGCTCCATTTCGGTGATGGCGATCAGCATGTCGGCGCGGGTCTTGAGATCGGAGGCTTCGAGCAGGGCTTGCTTCTCGCGCGCACCGAACGGGGCCATCATCGACAAAGCGTTCACCAGCGCTTCGTTGGGAGCCTCATTGACGCCCTTCCAGTCGATCTTCAGCTCGTTGGCGAGGGCAAACTCCTTAAGTGCCTTGAGCAGGTTGACCCGGTCGACCTGATCTTCCCCCGCGCGGGCTTCAAAATCCTTGGTGAAACCATCATAGCTGACGGTTGCCTGACGATAGGGTGTCACTGCGCGCAGTTCGTCGACCAACTGGAAGCGGGCCACGCCGGTGAGGGTGAGCAGGTAGCGCCCGTCACCGGTTTCAGCGAGCTGGGTGATCCGTCCGATGCAGCCGATCCGGTATAGCGCCGGTGTCAACCTCGTGGAATCGGACGCATCGTCATCAGGCTGGATGACGCCAATCAGCCGATGGCTTTTCATGGCGTCGTCGATCATGGCGAGGTAGCGCGGCTCGAAGATGTTGAGCGGCATCTGGCCGCGTGGCAGCAGCAAGGCACCCGGCAACGGGAACAGCGGTATGATCGACGGGCAATCCCCCGGACCGTGGTAGACGGCGTTCATGCTCATGATGCACATAGGCTCCTGATGACGACGCTCCTCACGAAAACAAAACTGCCGACAGCTTGCGGCGCCCTGCGATGGCAGCCTCGTCCATCGGGCCCCAGGCCTCGAAGAACTGCACGATCTGCTTGCGTGCACCGTCTTCGTTCCATGTACGGTCGGACTTGACGATCACGAGCAACTCGTCGACCGCTTCGTCGCGGCGATTATGGGCATTCAGTGCCAGCGCAAGATCGAAGCGGGCCTGATGGTTCTTCGGGTCGGCCTCAATGGCTTTCATGAGGCCGTTGACATCACCCAGAGCGGCGGCTTGTTCAGCCAGCTCGATGGCTGCACGAATGCCGCTCAGCGCAGGATCGGTGGCCTTGTCGGCAGGTACCAGGCTGAGAACCTGCTTGGCAGCTTCGATCTCGCCTAAGTCGAACTGGAGCTTGGCCATGCCGGCAATGGCGCCAAGATTCTCCGGCTCCTGCGAGAGAACGGCGGCATAAAGCTCCATGGCACTTGCCGGATCGCCTGCCGCTGCAGCTTCGCCGGCTGCCGCGATCATCTCGACGCTTGGCGGCGGGCCGACCGGTCCAACCAGCTTTTCGATGAATTGCTTGATCTGCGTTTCAGGCACTGCGCCCATGAAACCGTCGACGGGTTGGCCCTTGTGGAAGGCGATCACGGCCGGAATGGACTGAATGCCAAGCTGGCCCGCAATCTGCGGGTGCTTCTCGATATCCATCTTGACGAGTTTGACCTTGCCTCCGGCGGCCTTGACAGCCTTCTCGATGATCGGGGTCAGCTGCTTGCACGGGCCGCACCAGGGTGCCCAGAAATCGACCAGCACCGGCTGTGTCATCGACGCGGCGATGACGTCCTCGCGGAAGCCTTGCGTGGTGGTGTCGCGAATGAGGCCGTCATCCGCTGCAGCGGTTTGTGGCGTCATGCCCAGATTGCCGAACATTGTCGTGTCCATGTTGTCCCGGCAAGGCGGAACAGGCCGCACGCCGGAGAGGTTGTCATGATCTCAATGTGGGTGCTCGCACCCGCGATGTCCATTGTCGAATGGTGAACTTATCGGGTTTTCACAAGACGTGGCAGCAGTTCCTGACTATTCGGGGCTCGGCTCCGGCAGCACAATTACCACAGGCTCATGGCCAGTGGCCCGGAAGAATGCCAGCAATCCCTCGCGCCGAAGCGTCGTGGTCATGGTGTTGATCAGCGGGTGGCAGTTCACCAGATCCTGATCCATGAGGCTGGCATCGAGGATCACGGTCACGGCATGATCCGCGTCATGGATGACCGCAAGTGCGGTGACAGAGCCAGGCGTGACACCGAGATGGGCCAGCATCTGTTCGGGGTTGCAGAACGACAGCCTGCCACTCGCGCCGATGACCTCATGCAGGCGTTTCAGGTCAATGCGGCGTTCATGTTCGGCCACGACCAGGAAGAGTTTGCCCTTCTTGTCCTTGACGAACAGGTTCTTGGTGTGAGCACCGGCAATATGGCCAGTCAGGCTCTTGCTTTGCTCCACCGTGAAGGCGGCCTCGTGGCTCGTGGTGACGGCCTCGATGCCGAGCCCGGCCAGATGGTCGAGCAGTTGCGCGGGGGTCAATGGAGTGGGCGCGAGCGTGGTGGTCATGGCGCATCTTTCAGGGTGAGCCGGGCTTCATTGGCGGTGCGAGCAATCATTGGCAAGATCATGTGGCGCAGCGGGACATGGCAAGCCTTCACAAAAGGGCTTGCGGAGCGGTCCGGTTTGAGGCAAAGAACGCGCCTCGCTGGCGGAAACGCACAGTGAGCCCACACGGATGCGGGTGTAGCTCAGTGGTAGAGCACGACCTTGCCAAGGTCGGGGTCGAGGGTTCGAATCCCTTCGCCCGCTCCAGGTCAATTCTCAGGCTTGCCAGCCTGGCTCGCCCCGCGCTTCCACGCGGGGCGATTTGCGTTAAGGGTTCGTCGTGACGGTTGCGGGCTTGGACGCATCGATCCGGAGATTGGGACATCATGGCCAAATTGTCAGCACGTGACGCTGCCGAAGGGTGGCCGTTGCTACGGCGGCTGTGGCGTGAGGAGCTCCAGCAGTATCGCCTGAAGTTCGCGATGGTGCTCGGGCTTGTGCTGGTGATAGCGGGCACCACCAGTCTTTATCCGGTCCTGATCAAGCTGGCGTTCGATTCGTTCGCCACCGGAGCGTCGGGCAACAGCGAGCCTCTTCTCAACAGCCTTCGGACGTGGCTTGGCTCGGTCACGGGCGGCACGATCGGGCCGATCCATGTCATTGCGGTGATGGTGGTGATCGTGACCTCGCTCAAGGGTTTTTCGTTGTTGGGCCAGATCATCCTGACCAACAGCGTCGTCTCACGCGTCGAGGCCGACTTGCAGGGCAAGCTCTACAATCATCTCGTTGACGCGGATCTTGCGCAAACCCAGCGCGAGAGCCCCGCGACGATGACACAGCGCTTCACCACCGATTTCACCTATGTGCGCGAAGCGCTGACCCGATTCATCAATGTGGCCGTTCGCGACGGCATTACGGCCATCGGGCTTTTCAGCGCCATGCTGTGGATCGACTGGCAATTGACGCTTGTGGCCATACTCGTCGTGCCGCTGGTGGCCGGGCCGATCATCGCCATCGGCAAGAAGCTCAGGCGGGTTGCAACCAGCCAGCAAGAACAGACCGGCATGATGGCAGCGCTGGTGGCCGAGAGCCTGCAAGGCGCGCGCGCCTCCAAGGCCGATCAGCTTGAGCCCTATATGAAGCTGCGCGCGCGCAGCGCGTTCGACATGATCCGGCGGTTGCGCATGAAGGCGATCAACGCGCGTGGCCGTGTAGAACCCTTGCTGGAGGTTGGCGGCGGCTTTGCGGTGGCGGCGGTGTTGTTCGTGATCGGGTTTCGGGTGAGTTCCGGCTCCGGCACCATCGGCGATTTCACGGGCTATGTGACTGCATTGTTGCTGGCGGCCCAGCCATTGCGTTCGATGGGCAATCTCAATGCCATTGTCCAGGAAGCGCTGGCGGCGCTCAAGCGCTTCTATGCCACGATCGACGAGGTGCCACTGATCACGGAGAGGCCCGGTGCCAGGCCTTTGCAGCTCGGCAATGCCGGAATCAGCTTCCAGGGTGTCTGCTTCGGCTACCGCGACGACCATGCTGCGCTGAGCAATCTTTCGCTCGATGCGCCAGCAGGCAAGGTCACGGCACTGGTCGGGCGTTCGGGCTCGGGCAAGTCGACGCTGTTGGCACTGGTCCCGCGCCTTTATGACGTCACCTCGGGTTCGCTCAGCATTGACGGGCAGGATGTGCGCGATGTGACGCTGCAGTCGTTGCGTTCCACCATAGCGGTGGTGTCGCAGGACGTGATGCTGTTCGATGACACGATCCGCGCCAACATTGCCTTTGGCCGCGCCGGTGCCTCCGAGGCCGAGATCGTGGCTGCAGCCGAGGCTGCTGCGGCCCATGGCTTTATCTCGGCCCTGCCCGATGGCTACGAGACGCGTGTTGGAGATCGCGGTTCGCGCCTGTCAGGCGGCGAACGTCAACGGGTGGCACTGGCCCGTGCAATCCTCAAGGACGCGCCGATCCTGCTGCTGGATGAGGCGACCAGCGCGCTGGATGCTGAGTCAGAACGACTGGTCCAGGAAGCTCTGGCCAAGCTGATGAAGAACCGCACCACGCTGGTGATCGCGCACCGGTTGTCCACCATCCGCGAGGCAGACCAGATCGCCGTCATGGAGCATGGCAGGCTGGTCGAGGTCGGCACGCATGAGGCGCTGATTGTGGCGGACGGTGCCTATGCAAGGCTGCACCGCATGCAGATGCTGGAGGCTTGATCAGATGCGAGCTAGAGCATTGCGCACAAAAGCATGCCCTCGCGAAGGCGAGGGTGGGTACCGGTTTTGTGAGTACGCAATGCTCTAGCTTATTATGATCTGGCGCTGTCATTCGCGTCGCATCAGACGGTCGATCAGCAGGCTTGACCAGAAGCCTGCGTGGAATTCCCTCTCCACCTTGGCGGGGTCATAGATATCCTTGACCCAGTCGAGGAAGGAAATCCCCTTCGCCTCGCCATCGCGCTCGAAGGCTTCGAGAAACGCGTCGAGCATACCAGTCTTGGCGAGCCGGACATGGCCATACTTCAGCGCAAGCTGTTTCTTCGCCTCTGCAACAGGGAGGCCTTCCTGGATGAGCAAGTACAGTGCCGAGAACAGGCCTGCGCGGTCTGCACCGGACTTGCAGTGGACCAGAACCGGGTAGGCCAACGATGCAAAGAAGGCCGGCAAGGCCAGCAAGGTTTCCTTGTTCGGTGCCGCGCGTGATCGGATGGTCAATTCGGCCAGCACGATGCCATTGCGTTCGCAGGCTTCACGTTGCAGCGGCCAGGCTCCGTTCTCGCGTCCGCCGCGCAGGTTGACGAGCGTGCGGATCCCGTCTTTGGCAAACCGCTCGATATCATGCGGGCCAGGTTGCGCGGCGCGCTCGAAGCGGGGGGTCACCTTGTGGCGGTTCAGGTAGACCAGACGGATGATGCCATGGTCGGCGAACAGCATGTTGAGCCAGGCCCGGCGGCGCTGGCCCCGGCCCACCAGCGGACGATCCCATTCACCAATGCGCTGCTGCCGTGCGGTCCAGCGTTCTTCGGGTGTCTTGAAGATGTTCAGCACGCGCCGGGTCCGTTCATGAACAAGAACATAGGTCTCGTTTTGCCGATGCTCAATGACGGAAGTGGCGATGGCCGGTGAAAACCATGGCCAATCCTGCATCATCTGCGGCGCGGATGACCTCGTCATCGCGAATTGAGCCGCCGGGCTGGATCACGGCCGTTGCGCCGGCTTCAGCGGCGGCGATCAGACCATCGGCAAACGGGAAGAAGGCATCGGACGCCACCACCGAGCCCTTCGCAAGGCTTGTGCCGAGGCCTGCGGCACGCGCGGCTTCAGCCGCTTTCCAGGCCGCGATGCGTGAGGAATCGACCCGGCTCATCTGCCCGGCACCGATGCCGACCGTGGCACCACCTTTGGCATAGACGATAGCATTCGACTTGACATGCTTGGCAACCCGGAAGGCGAACCGCAGGTCGCTGAGCTCTGCTTCGCTCGGTGCGCGCCGTGTCACCACCGTGAGCTCCATGTCGTCTACCACCGCATTGTCGCGCGACTGGACCAGAAGCCCGCCGCTGACAGTCGTGACATTGAGGCCTGCTGCACGCGGATCGGGCATGGAGCCCGTCACGAGCAGCCGCAGGTTCTTCTTGGCACGCACGATTTCGAGCGCCTCATCGGTAATGGCGGGCGCAATGATCACTTCGGTGAAAATCTCGACCATGGCTCGCGCCGCCGCAGCATCAAGTGTGGTGTTGACTGCCACGATGCCACCGAAAGCGGATACCGGATCGCAAGCCAGAGCCGCGCGATAGGCCGCCTCCAGGCCTGGAGCCTGCGCAACACCGGAGGGGTTGGCATGCTTGAGGATGACACAGGCGGCACCGAAGGCCGGATTGAACTCGGCCACACATTCAAACGCAGCATTCGTGTCGTTGATGTTGTTGTAGGACAATTGCTTGCCATGGACCTGCCGTGCCGAGATCACACCGGCGCGTGCCACCGGAGCGCGATAAAGCTGTGCATTCTGGTGTGGATTCTCGCCATAGCGCAGCACTTCCATCAGTTCGCCGCCGAAGGCGCGGAAGGTGGGTGCGCTGTCGCCGAGTTCCGTGGCCAGCCAGTTGGAAATGGCCGCGTCGTAAGCAGCCGTGCGTGAATAGGCTTTTTGTGCCAGTTTGCGGCGCAGTGTCAGGGTCACGGCCCCGCGATGGGCGCTCATGTCGGCAAGGACAGTTGCATAGTCGGCCACGTCGACGACCACCGCGACATCATGATGGTTCTTTGCGGCTGCGCGAATCATGGCCGGGCCGCCAATGTCGATGTTCTCGATGCAGTCATCAAAGGACTTGCCTGCGGCGGCTGTCGCCTCGAACGGATAGAGATTGACCACCAGCAGATCGATCTCACCGATGCCATGGCTCAACATCGCAGCCTGATGCTCCGGGTTGGCCCTGACAGCCAAAAGGCCGCCATGAACCGATGGATGCAGGGTCTTCACCCGTCCATCCATCATTTCGGGATAACCTGTCAGATCCGAGACATCCCGTACGGCGAGACCGGCTGCCAGCAAGGCACTGCGCGTGCCACCTGTCGAGACAAGCTCGACGCCCGCTGCTGCCAAGGCGCGCGCAAAGTCTTCAAGGCCGCTCTTGTCTGAAACTGACAAAAGCGCGCGGCCAATGCGGCGTGTTTCGTGTGGCATGACGGTCTCTATCCGCAATGTGCCGATCGAGCCGACACAACTACGCCTAGCCGCTAGCACAGCCTTGGAGGAGAATACACAGTTGTTGCCGCAAGCCGCATCAGCCCTGTTGAGAACAGGGCTGATCAAACGGTGTTGGTGCCGGAGCTTGCACCAGTGGATCAGAAGGCGGTGCGGATGCCGATCTGGCCGTTGTGCCGAACGAGATTGCGCTCGCCGACCGAGGCGCGGTACTCGGCGTTGAGAACCCAGCCCGACGCCATCTGTGAAGACAGGCCAAGACCGAAGATCACGCCCGGACCCTTCGGATCGCCGGTAATGTTGCGAAAGCCCTGAGAGGTATTGCCGATGATGCGGCCTGCAAGCGTGTTGCCGGAGTAGGTCAGATACCGCTCATAGCCGACCAGCGCCGTCACGGCGACCTTCTGGCCAGGCGTGTTGACGATATTGGCTGTGGCCCGCAGTTCGACACCGCCTAGAACGGCATTGACATTACGCGAGTTGATCGACAGCGGCGCAACAATGCCCGTCTCGCTGATCTTGTCGATTGTGCCACCAAGCCAGGCGAGGCGCGCACGGGGCGACAGCTCGAACATGCCGACAGTGTGGATGTAGCCTGCCTCGACACCGGCATTGTAGCTGACTGCAGTGGTGCTGCTCTTGTTGCTCAGCGGACCGACCGTGGTGCGCTCCATGTCGCCGAAGCGCGTGACACCCAAGCCAAGCCCGCCCTTGGCGAAGAAATTGCCTGCGTTGTAGATCGCGCCCAGATCGAAAGCGGCATTGAATGTGTCTGCAGTCAGGATCGAGGCGATCTTGGTTGTGCCGACGCCGACCGAGCCGCTGGCCGTAAGGCCCCAGTTCGTGCTGAGGGCGCGGTTCATGCCGAAATTCACGCCGTAGTTGGAAGAGCGAAAGCGAGGCCTGTTGTTGGCACTGTCACCATTGGAGACACCGCCATAGGCATTGACGAAATAATCGTTCACGCCAAGCTTGCCAAAACGGACGTTGTCCAGCCGGTCGAAAGCGCGCGACATGCCGGTACGCCGTTCATCGATAGCCTGTTCACCCAAGGCCGAGAACACGCCGGCGAGTATGGGCGCCTGCATGTACTGCGTCACAACGGCGGCGATCAGCTGATGTCCGGCTGCGGTCGGATGCACGCCATCATAGAAGGCATATCCGGATTGAACGGTCGGATTTCCGACGCAGGACGGCGTTGTCAGGCACTGTTGGGTGACATTGGTGAACCCGTAGTTGGCAGCGCTGGCCTGCAGGGCAGAAAACACGCTGCCAATGTCGACGAGGGTCACGTTCGCAGCGGGGGAAGCCGCTGCCGCCGCGCCCACCGTGGTTGTCAGTGCGGTGTTGAAAGCGGCGCTGCTGACGCCGGCAAGGCCAGCTGCAGCGGTGCCGGCAAACTGTGGCAGGGAGCCAAAATTGGGTAGGTTCAGCACGATGATCTGACGCGCTCCGGCGGCAGCAAGCTGGCCGGTCTGCGTTCCGACGTTCGTGGCGGCGGTGACAGAAACACCCTGCATCACGGCCTGTGCAGTTGCCGGGTTGGCCCCGGCGGCAGGCAACGCCTGGAAGATGTCGTTGGCCCCGGCCCACAACGTAACCGTGCTACCCGGCGTGAAAGCACCGCCGCGTGCGAGGAAAGCCCCGATCTGGGTGCCAGTCCCTGGCGGGTTGGCAACCACTGCGTCGGTGCGGGCGCCGCCAAAGGAAAAGTTGGTACTGGTGTTGTTATTCACGGCACCTACGGGGAAGAAGCCGGACATCGGGACGCCTGAGAGCAACTCGACCCAGGTGCGGCCATTCGAGAAACGGCCATTGAAATAAGGGGCAGGCGGCTGCCCGGATGCGGCGAAGAGATTGCCGCTATCCGACAAGCTGTCACCGAACGCGATGTAGCGCTGTTGGGCCAATGCGCTGGTTGACATCAGGGTGACGGCCAGCAGGGCCAGAGCAGATGTCGCTTTGCGTGTTGTGGTCACCGATTGCCTCCCGAGCAATTTTAACCACCTGCCATCGGTGGGTTTGTTCTGATGTGATCTATTCTCCGGCCTTGAGAAACGCGCAAGGGCTTGGCCGTGCGCGAGACACAAAACAGACACGTTTCAGACAAGACTCATGAGAGGCGTGTCCTGAAAACAACAGCGGCAATGGCGGTATAGGACGCACAAGCCGCATCGCAGCCCGGCACTGGTGCTATCCAATTCGCGGTTGTGCAACTACGGTGCGGCGCATCAACGCCATGGACCTGCCCCCAGATGCTTCCTGACATCCGCGATTTCGATCAGTTGAGCGCTGCCTTCCGCTGGAATATTCCGGCGCACTACAACATCGGCACTGACACTTGCGACCGCTGGGCCGCGATCGATCCGTCCCGCGTTGCGGTAATCGAGGTCGGCACCGATGGCACTGTCGCCACCTTCAGCGTGGGCGAGCTTCGCGAACAATCCAATCGCCTGGCGAGCGCCTTGCAAAAGCGCGGCCTCGTCCCAGGCGACAGGGTGGCCATCCTCCTGCCACAAGGCCGCGCGGTGCCGATTGCCCATGGCGCGACATACAAGCTCGGTGCCATTGCCGTGCCGCTGGCGGCCCTGTTCGGGGTTGATGCCATTGCCTACAGGTTGGCAGATGCCGGGGTTCGGGCCTTGATCACCAATGCGGCCGGACTCGCCAAGGCGCGGGCTTCGGGCGCGGCCGACCGCGTCGAGATCATCGTTTCAACCGATGGTGCGGATCGTGGGGCTGAAGACTTCGCGGCCGTTCTCGCGTCTGGCAGCCCTGATTTCATGGCAATCGACAGCGGGCCCGACGATCCGGCGCTGATGATCTACACCTCCGGTACCACCGGTCATCCGAAAGGTGCGCTGCATGGCCACAGGGTGGTGCTCGGCCACTTGCCAGGTGTGCAGATGCCCCATGAATTCCTGCCGCAGCCGGGCGACAGGCTCTGGACCCCTGCCGATTGGGCCTGGGCCGGAGGGTTGCTCAACGTGCTGCTGCCTGCCTTGCATTTCGGCGTGCCGGTGATCGCGCGGGCTTCGGCCAAGTTTGATCCTGAGGATGCCTTCGACCTGATGGCGCGCCATGGCGTGCGAAACTGCTTCGTGCCGCCGACGGCGCTGAGGATGCTGCGCAGTGTCGCCAATCCCCGTGGGCGTTATGACCTCAGACTGAGAACCATCGGGTCTGGCGGCGAATCGCTTGGGGCGGAGACGCTGGCCTGGGGCCGCGAGGCACTTGGGCTGACGGTCAATGAATTCTATGGCCAGACCGAGTGCAATCTGGTGCTGGCTTCCTGCGCCGCCATCGGCGTCTCGAAGCCCGGCACCATCGGCAAGGCGGTGCCCGGCCACAAGGTTGCGATCATCCGTCCGGACGGCGCTGTTTGCGAGCCCGGCGAGGAAGGGCAGATCGCCGTGCTGAGGCCGGACCCGGTGATGTTCCTCGGATACTGGAACAAACCCGAAGCGACGGCGGCCAAATTCGTCGGCGACTGGATGTTGACCGGCGATCAGGGCATCAGCGACGAGGAGAATTATGTCCGCTTCGTCGGGCGCGATGACGATGTGATCACCTCGTCCGGCTACCGCATCGGGCCAGGCGAGATCGAGGACTGCCTGATCACCCATCCGTCAGTGGCGCTGGCGGCGGTGGTCGGCATGCCAGATCCGCTGCGCACCGAGATCGTCAAGGCCTTCATCGTGCTCAAGCCGGGGCACGCTCCGTCCGATGCGCTGGTGGCAGATATCCAGGCTTTTGTCAGAGCGCGGCTGGCGGCGCATGAATATCCCCGCGAAATCGCTTTCCGCGAAGAGTTGCCCATGACCACCACCGGCAAGATCATCCGCCGGGAACTGCGTGCGCTGGCTTGAGCTGATCTGCCTTCAAATGCGCGAGAGTCATATGGGCCAGCCGCGCATCTGGTAGTAGAAGCGCTTGGCGATCATCCGGGTGCGGCGGCGAGCTTGCTCGCGCGCGATGGCGCGGTCGGCACCCGGTCCACCGGCAACCACGAGGTCACCGATCCTGACGCGCCCCTGCCATACCCGCTCGATCATCCGGTGACCGGGAACGGCGCAGGAATCCACAAGGGCAAGGTGCGGATCGTTCATGGAAAGCTGGCCGATCTGTTGGCTGAGGAGGACACCTGGCGCGTGTTCGGCAAGGGCCTCGTCGTAAGTTGTCTTCACATACCAGCTGTGGCAACCGCTGCTCAGCACCAGTCCCGCTGCGGCAACTCGCCCGCCTGCTTCCAGCACATGAATGGCGATCTGGCCGCGGCGGCTCAGTTCCCGCGTCATGCTGCGATAGAAACTGGCATCACGGGTCTGCGACAGGATCGATGTGCCACGCAGGGCTTTCCAGCCCGATGCCTCGACGGCGAGGAAGGCCTCCATGGCCACCCTGACATCTTCGGGTGATCGGGCGGTGACAAGGCGAATGTCGCCATGCCGTGCGAGACCGCGCAATTGCCGGTTCATTTCGCGCCTGGCTTTGCCGTCCTGCCCTTCTGCCCCCGATTTTCCGTTTGCGTCACCTGGCCACAGGCAGGCGCGGGCATGCACATCGAGCTCGCTGGTGGCGATGTCATTCAGGGTTGCAGCGGCACGCAGGGCTCGGGCAACCGGGCCATCCAGCGCAATTTCCGAAATCAGCAACCCGGCACCGGCCTGCTCAAGGCTGGACAGGCCACTGATCAGCGCGCTTGCCGCCTCGACGGCGAAGCGATGATCGAGCAACGGCGCGCCGGATGAGGCGTAGCGCAGTTTCATGCCTCGGCACAGCGGAGCTATCGCAGCCCGCCTTGCGGGCTGCATTGGCCAGAGCGCCAGTAGCCGTTGTCCTTTGCCGCCACGCGGACCCCAGACGAGCGCAACGGATTGCCCGGCACATTCCGGCAGGTGTTGTTCTGCAGCGAGCGCAAATGCTGGTTCGTGGAAGATGTTGGGTTCGGCTGCATGCCGGACGAGATCATCCCAGGCCGCGACAATCGAACTTGCGCTGGCCAGCGACCTGATCTCGACGGTCAGGTCCCCGATCAGCACGGAACGCTGTTCTGCAACGCGCGGCCGGCGATACACCGACGGGTCTTTTTCCCGCCGAGGGTCCATCAGGCCCATGTACCGGAGTGGGTCGAACTCGAGATGCGCCATCGCCAGCGTCTTTCATGTCCATGTTTCGCTGTGATGCGCAGCTGTACCAATTCGGAACGAACGGCAGCCACTGCGCGCCAAGCGCAAACATGGTTACAAAAGTCTTGCCAGGTTTTTCTCTGCCACGAACTTTGCGAGGATTTTCGCGAGCTAGAGCTTTGCGCACAAAAGTGGGTACCGGTTTTGTAAGTACGCAATGCTCTACATCATTGTGATCGATCATCTGTCCGCATTGAGATGGAATCCATCTCAATGCGGGATGATCTAACCGCAGCGCTCGCCTATCGGCAGCCGTTCAGGACTGGCCGAGGAACGCCGTCCAGAGTTTGTCGACGATGAGTGGATCAAGTCCCTTGACGATCAGCACCAGGCGCGAACGGCGGTCGTCCGAGGGCCATGCGGCAAGGGTGACCGGCGGGTGCATGACCTGCTGTGCCGCATGCAGGATGATGGGCTGATCCGGGCGCTCTGCAAGGCAGACGATACCCTTCAGCCTCAGCAGTTTAGGCCCATGGGTTGTCCGCAGGAGCGACCAGAACAGATCGAGAGTCTGCG
Organism: Allobosea sp.; assembly: GCA_051648385.1. GTDB lineage: Bacteria > Pseudomonadota > Alphaproteobacteria > Rhizobiales > Beijerinckiaceae > Allobosea. The sequence continues at coordinate 13,600 of JBOFFB010000444.1, read as the reverse complement.
ACCGGACCGGCTTGTCCGATATCAGCGAGAAGGCCCTGATATCAGCGCCGTGACGGCTGGTGTCGTGCGTATGGAGGTGGTGGCTGTCGATGACGCTGTCGATGGCCAGCCAGGCTTCGACCTCGACCGGCTTTCTGGCGAGATCAAACAACCCAAGCCCGATCAGGCTTTCGACATCCGCGTCGCCACGCGCCGCATCGAGCTGCCGCGCACCCGGATTGAGTCGGCCAAGTTCGGTGCCAAGATCCGTCGGTATGCCTGTGCCGGTGGTCAGATCGGTCTTGCTGACCACGATGCGATCAGCCACCGCCACCTGCCGCAGGGCTTCATCATGGGTGGTGATGGTTGCAAGTCCGTTGACCGCATCGACCACCGTCACGACCCCGTCCACTTCGTAGCGCTGGGACAGATAGGGGTGCATCAGCACCACGTTCAGGATGGGAGCTGGATCAGCAATCCCGGTGGTTTCGATGATCACCCGGTTGAACGCCGCGATACGTCCGTTGTCACGCCGCCGGAGCAAGTCCTCCAGTGTGTTGACCAGATCGCCGCGGATCGTGCAGCACAGGCAGCCCGATGCCATCAGGATCATGCCATCGTCGGCACCTTCGATCATCAGATGGTCGAGACCGACCTCGCCAAATTCGTTGACGATGACAATTGACCCAGACAGTTCCGGCGCTTTGAGCAGGCGGTTGAGCAGCGTCGTCTTCCCCGCGCCAAGAAAGCCGGTGATGATCTGCAGCGGCACCGGCGCGGGGCGTTGGGGTGTGGTATCTGGCTCGGTCACCGCCGACAGGTGGCGTATCAGGACCAAGCTTGCAAGTGCCTGCCGCCGTCGCGCCCAATCTTACGCCGCAGTCGACTGTCTGCTTGTGATCAGTATGGTATTGGCAGTTATCGCCAGCAGCACGAGAAGGCCACCAGCATACTGGGTGAGCACGAGCCTCTCGCCGAGGATAAGCGCTGCGAACAGGCTGGCAAACAGCGGCTCTGCGCAGAAGGTCAACCCGCCGATGGCGGCCGAGATGCGTGTGAGCGACGCGATCTGCAGGGCGATGGAGATCACATAGGCACCAAGCGTCACCGCGACCGCCCATGGCGCGGCCGCAAAGATCGCGGGACTGCGAAAGCCATCGATCCACCACAGTGTGGCCATGACGCCAGGCAGCACCACAAGATGGCCCCAGAACAGCTTGGCCGCAGTCGAGGTCTTCGGCATCCGGGCCGCCGCGAAAAACTGGATCGAGGCCCCGATCGCAGCAAGAAACGCCAGCGCCAGCCCGCGTGGATCAAATCGGTCAAAGCCCGGCCCGACAACCAGCGCAACACCCGCAAAGGCAAGGACGACGATCAGTACCTGCGCCAGCCCCAACCGCGTCTTCTCGACAAAGGGCTCGGCCAGCACGATGAAGACCGGGAAAAGGTAAAACAGCACTGCCGCAACGCTGATCGGCAGAAAAGCCACCGATGACAAATAGGCCGTGCCGATAACCGAACTCGACAGCCCGAAAACAATCAGCGCCTTGCGCTCACCTTGCGCGACCTTCAGGCTCTGGCGCGACGCCACGAAGGCTACTCCGACGCAGGCAAGCATCAGGAAAACGCGGTAGAACACCATCAGCGCACCTGAAATGCCAACACTGGCAGCGATTTGCGCGGTGACGATGTTGAGCCCGTAGCCTGCCGCGCTGCCAATAGCCATGGCGACACCAAGACGGGCGCCAGTGGCCCGTGTCTCAGTCGTCATTCTGGACAGGTCGGCGCGGCGGCGTTGAAGGTCTCGTTGTAGCAGGCTTTACCAATGCCGGCTTGGCCGCTGCTGGTCTTGCTGCTGCGGGACGAGCGGTGGCTGTCTGTGGCTTGGCGAGTGCAGGTTTCGCCTGTTGGGGTTTGGCAGCACCCGGCCGTGCCGCAGGCGGGCTCAGTGCTGCCGCCTGTGGGCGCAACTGCGCTGCGGGTCTGGGCTTGATGCCGGCTGATGCTGACGGGCGCAACTCAACTGGTGCTGCTCCACCGGCGGTATTGCGGCCCTGACCGATGGCACCATGAAGCCGGATGGGTGTTTCCGTCGCGCCCGAGGCTGGGCGGCTTGCGGCGAACGCCGCAGCCGCAGCCGCGACGGCGCCTCCGGCCACAGCCCCTCCAGCCACAGCGCTGCCAGCCACGGCCCCTGCTGCAACCGGCGCGGAGGGTAACGAAGGCTGGATCGCGCCATTCGCCGATTGGGTGCGTGGTCTGGATACAGGGCTTGATGGGGCAACGGCAGCCAACTCCGGGGCGGCCTGCGGATTGGCTGCAGGGGTCGCGGCAACAGCCGTACCCCGACGTGCGGCGACGTTCGCGGCTAGGGGTGCACGATCGGAGCCGCTGCTGCGGCCATAGGCAACCACGATCGGAGCAAACTGCTGGCGTGGCCCCAGTGTCAGCCTGCCGCCGACCGTACGGGTTGTCGACTGCTGGGCTGGTGCCATCGTCGCGTACATCGAGATTGAATCAGAATTGCCACTTTGTGGCTGAAATGAAATCGCGCCTGTGGAGTCGGCATCGTCCGCAAGCGGCGCACCCCGCCCAAAGGCGCGCACCTCGGCACAGATGCTTCGGGCCTGTGTGCCGCTGGATGGCAGGCTGCTGACACTGCGGCCAGTGCCACCCCAGGACGAGAAGCTCGCATCGAGGATCTGCGCCGCCTTGACCGTGCGTTCAGCGCCTGAATAGGCACCGAGCACAACCGCGATCAAGGTCCGCCCGCCACGCGTCGCCGTGGCCACGACATTGAAGCCGGACGCGCAGACAAAGCCGGTCTTGAAACCGCTCGCACCTGAATAGCGACCGATCAGCCCGTTGGTGTTGTTGAGTGTGACGCGTCCTAGTTGCACCGCGCCGATGCCCCAATAATCGCCATATTCGGGAAACTCGCGCAGCATCGTCATGGCGAGGATGGCCAGATCACGCGCGCTGGTCTGCTGTTCGGGATGATGCCAGCCGTTCGGATTGCGGAACACAGTGTCGCGCAGGCCAAGCCGCCGAGCCTCGGCATTCATCATCGAAACGAACGTCTCGACATTGCCGCCGACGCCTTCCGCGATCACGTAGGCGATGTCGTTGGCCGACTTGACCATCATCACCTTCAGCGCATTGTCGAGCGTGATTTCCTGGCCCGGCTTGATGTAGACCTTCACGCGGGGCTGCTTTGCAGCAAGTGCTGAAGCCGGGATCGGCGTTTCCAGCCCGATGCGGCCTGCCCTGACCGCGCGCAAAGCCACGTAAGCCGTCATCATCTTGGTGGTCGAGGCCGGATGCCAGGCCTGCGAGGAACGCTCTTCGTGCAATATTGCACCGCTGGCCGCGTCAACGACAAGCGAAGGTCCGGCGCTTTGGGCGTGCACAGGGGTGCCCGCAGCAAGCGCTGAGGCCAATGGAGCCAAGGCAAAAGCGAGCAGTTTCCAGAAAAGGCGCATGGAGCAATCAGGACGACGGATGTTGAAACCAAGCGAACGCTTACCACGCATACCTACCCGTCGTCCGGTGATTTGCCTAGCGTCGCGTGATGGGCTTGTGTGAAGCCAGCCAAAACAGCCTTTTTCATGGCGCAGCTTTCTCGGCAGCATGATCTGCAAGGCATTTGAAAGCCCGGACCCGCCCGCATGTTGACCCCATGGATATCGCTGCTCTGGATTCCGGCAACACTGATTGCCGCGTCGGCGCAAACCTTGCGCAACGCCACGCAGCGCTCGCTGACGCAGGCCATCGGCGTCGTCGGGGCCACACAGGTGCGCTTTGTCTTCGGCTTTCCGTTTGCATGTCTGTTCCTCGTGCTTGCGGCACTATTGAGTCAGAGCTGGCCGCCCGAACTCAACCAGGCTGCCTTTCTGTGGAGCCTTGGCGGTGCCGTGACGCAAATCCTCGCCACTGGGCTGATGCTGGCGACAATGAGGCAGCGCTCCTTTGCCGTGACCACCGCCTACACCAAGACAGAGCCGGTGCAGGTGGCTGTATTCGCGGCGCTGGTGCTGGGCGATCCGCTCAATCCATTGAAGTTTGCCGCCATCCTCGTCGCGACCGTTGGCGTGCTGCTGATCTCGTTCCGAAAGGGCGAGAGCGTGCTGGGGGCAGGCTTGAGGCCACTGATGTTCGGCATGCTGGCCGGGGCCTTTTTCGCATTGGCTGCGGTGTGCTTTCGCGGGGCAATCCTTGCGCTCGACAGCGGCGTGTTCTTCTTGAGGGCCTCGACCATCCTCGTTTGGGGCCTCGGCCTGCAATCGCTGATCTTGATCGTGTACCTGGGCATCATGGACCGAGTGGCCCTGACCAGCAGTTTGACCGTCTGGCGACAGTCCCTGTTTGCTGGATGCCTTGGCGCGCTGGCGTCGCAGTTCTGGTTCATCGGTTTTTCGCTCACGGCGGTGGCCAATGTCCGCACGCTGGCGCTGGTCGAGGTTTTTCTGGCGCAGGCCATGTCGCGCAAAATGTTCTCCGAGACAATCAGCCGCCGGGAGATCATCGGCATGGCACTGATCGCACTCGGTGTCGCGGCCATCCTGGTGCAGGCCATCTGAGCGTCACCAGCGCGTTGCCGCACGACCGGATTGCGCCCGCACCGCTTGCGCGAGGGATGTGTTGACGTCATGTCTGATGACGAAGATCACCGGAGAGCATCACCATGAACGCTTCCATGAATGCCGCTATCGTCGGCTGGGCCCACACGCCCTTTGGCAAACACGACACCGAGACGGTCGAGAGCCTGATCGTGCGTGCCGCCAACGAAGCGCTGGCCCACGCCGGGCTTGATGCTGGCGATGTCGACGAGATCGTGCTCGGGCATTTCAACGCCGGGTTTTCGGCACAGGATTTCACCGCGAGTCTCGTATTGCAGGCTGACCCCAAGCTGCGTTTCAAGCCCGCCACCCGTGTCGAGAACGCCTGCGCCACCGGCTCTGCCGCCGTGCATCAGGCCGTGCGCGCCATCCGCGCCGGGGCCGCGCGCACCGTGCTGGTGGTCGGCGTCGAGCAGATGACGACGACGCCTGGCCCGCAGATCGGCCAGAACCTGTTGCGTGCCTCCTACCTGCCTGAGGATGGCGGCACGCCCGGCGGGTTCGCTGGCGTCTTCGGCAAGATCGCAGCTGGTTACTTCCAGCGTCATGGCGACCAGTCTGACGCGCTGGCGGCTATTGCTGCCAAAAACCACAAGAACGGCGTCGCCAACCCCTATGCCCAGATGCGCAAGGATCTCGGCTTCGACTTTTGCCGCGCCGAGAGCGACAAGAACCCGTTCGTGGCCGGCCCGCTGAAGCGCACGGATTGTTCACTCGTCTCGGATGGTGCCGCGGCGCTGGTGATCGCCGACATGGACACCGCGATGTCGATGAACCGCGCCGTTGCTTTCAAGGGCATGGCGCATGTGCAGGATTTCCTGCCGATGTCGAAGCGCGACATCCTCAAATTCGAGGGCTGCGCCATGGCCTGGCAAAAGGCGCTGGCGGAGGCAGGAATCTCACTCGGTGATCTCTCCTTCGCCGAAACACATGACTGTTTCACCATCGCGGAATTGATTGAATACGAAGCCATGGGTCTGACCAAAGAGGGCGACGGCGCGCGGGCCGTCCTGGAGGGCTGGACCGCCAAGGATGGCAAGCTGCCGATCAACCCTTCAGGCGGACTGAAATCCAAGGGCCACCCGATCGGCGCAACGGGCGTGTCTATGCATGCGCTGACATCGATGCAGCTCATGGGCGAGGCTGGCGACATGCAGATCGCCGACGCGAAACTCGGTGGCATCTTCAACATGGGTGGGGCAGCGGTGGCAAACTATGTCAGCGTGCTTGAACGGGTGAAGTGACGGAGGCGTGCAAGTGGGCCCGTGTTGTGGTAACGGTATCAAATGATAGTCAAGAAAGCGATTGATCTGTCTTTTGATGAATTGGTTGCTGCGGGCCAGCAAGCGGCTACTGCGGCTATTGCCGAAAGCCACGCGGCTGACCAACCAACTTGGCATTTGTCTGCTGGTGGCAAGTTCGAGAGGGTTCGCCCAGACGGTGTGAGCGAGACATTTGCGAGAGATGGCGCGGAAGCGGCGATCATCAGTAAGCCAAGCGAGAAAAAGACGCGCCGGAAAGCTGCTGCGTGACTTTACCGGAAGAACGGCCATTCGTGGTCATCATCGCTGGTCCGAACGGCTCGGGGAAATCGACCCTCACAAAAACCCTGATGGTTGCTGGAGTTGATTTCGGCGAGTACATCAATCCGGACGAAATCGCGGCAACACTGGAGGGCAGTTACGATGCTCGCGTGCAAAAGGCGCAGACAATAGCAGATGATCGCCGCGAGGCCTGCGTGCGCGAAAGCCGGAGCTTTACCTTTGAAACAGTGATGTCGCATCCCAGCAAAATTGAACTTTTACGGGCTGCGCATACTGCCGGTTTCTTCGTGCAAATGTACTTTGTTGCAGTCGATGATCCGTTGATCAACGTGTCGCGCGTGGCAAACCGCGTTGCGAAAGGTGGACATGACGTGCCGCCTGACAAGATTGTCGAGCGGTATCATCGCGTGCTGCAACTCGCACCCACGGCCATAAGCATCTGTGATCGCGCTGTTATCTTTGATAATTCCCGAATTCTGGTACCAGCTTTCTACACACGGCTTACTCATCAGACATTTGAAATCTACAGCGATTTTCAATTGATAGCCGGTCAATTTATATTTCCTGCATGGATATATGACTTGCATTCGAGGCTGATGGCTGAATATTCCCGCACAAACCCACCGGCGCGAAAACTTATCATCGGCTCTCGGTTTCACGATCAAGCCTGAAGTGTCCCCGTGCGCATCTTCCTCGCCCTGATCCTCGCTTACATCCTGTCGATCTTCTATCGCTCGTTCCTGAGCGTGATCGCGACGCCGCTGATGGCCGACCTTGGCATTGGCCCGGCGGAGCTTGGCACGATCAGCTCGGCCTGGTTCATCACCTTTGCGGTGATGCAGTTCCCGGTTGGCTGGGCGCTGGACCGGATCGGGCCGAGGCGCACGGTGGCGGCCTGCATGAGCGTCGGGGCGGTCGGGGCCTTCCTGTTTGCCTACGCGCCAAATGCCACGTGGGCGACGTTGGCCATGGCGATGCTTGGGGTCGGATTTTCGCCCGTGTTCATGTCGGCGCTGTATCTGTTTGCGCGCTCCGGACCTGCCTCGACCTTTGCGGGGCTCGCCTCGGTATTCATCGGGCTGGGTTCGGTTGGCAACCTCGCCGGTGCCGCCCCGTTGTCGCGGGCCGCCGATGCCTTCGGCTGGCGACCGACCATGGTCGGGGTTGCCTGCCTGTTCGTGCTGGCGCTGTTGGTGGCAGTGGCCTTGTTGCGTGATCCGCCGCGCCTGTTTGCTGCGAACGAGAACCGCGCGTCTGGCGGCATGCTGGATGGCATCGGGGCCATCCTGCGCATCAGGGCGCTATGGTTCCTCGCACCCATCACCTTCTTCAGCTATGCGATCCTCGTGACCGCGCGTGGCCTCTGGGTTGCGCCGTTCCTTGATCAGGTCAATGGGCTAGACCGGGCCATGCAGGGCAACGGCGCGCTGGCGATGGCGCTTGCCATGACGGCGGGAGCCTTTGTCTTTGGCTGGGCCGAAAAACGGTTGGGCGGAGCCAAACCCACGGTGCTGTGGAGCACGGTGCTGACGGCCCTGCTGTTCGCGCTTCTGGCGTTGACCGGGCACCTGAATGGCTACTGGGCCATTGCCCTGTTTGCAGCCCTCGGCTTGGCCGGGTTCAGCTATGCCATCGTGATGGCGCATGCACGGCTGTTCTTTCCCGATCATCTGATCGGGCGCGGCATGACCACGATGAACTTCCTTTTTATCTCCGGGGCTTCGCTGGTGCAGATTGGCTCAGGCTGGTTCATCGCGGCGGAGCGGGCCATGGGTCTGCCACCGGCCACGATCTTCGCCAATCTGCACTGGTTGTTTGTGGCGCTGCTGGTGCTCAGCATCGCGATTTACTGGCGCGCGCCTGCCAAACCATGATGGTTCAGCTTGTGACGAGCGCACCCGCGATCTGGCGCAGATTGTGCTGCATCATCTCGATGTAGCTCGCAGCAGGGCCGCCCGCCGGGGTGAGTGCATCCGAATAGAGTGTGCCGCCGATGCGTGCCCCGGTTTCGTCAGCGATGCGCTTCATCAGGCGCTGGTCGGAGATGTTCTCCAGGAATACGGCGGGGATCTTCTCGGCCTTGATCTGGCGGATGATGCGCGCCAGTGCTTGCGGGCTGGGTTCAGCGCTGGTCGAGACCCCGCGCGGCGAGACGAAGTCTATGCCGTATGCCTTTTCGAAATACTGAAAGGCGTCATGGCTGGTGATAACCTTGCGGCGCTCCGCCGGAATGCGGGCGACCGTCGCGCGGATCTCGGTCTCCAATGCATCGAGCCTCGTCGAATATGCCTTGGCATTGGCCGCGAACATGTCCTTGGCCGAAGGCTCTGCGGCGACCAGCGCAGCCAACACATTGGCAACATAGATCTTGGCGTTGGTGACCGATTGCCAGGCGTGGGGATCGCTTTCGCTGTGACTGTGCCCCGCATGACCATGCTCCGCGCCACCTTTCTCCGCTTTCAGCGCCGCGATGCCGCGTGTGGCGGTGATCACAGTCGCCTTGGTTCCGGAGGACTTGATCAACCGGTTGACCCAACCTTCGAAGCCGAGCCCGTTGATGAAAACCAGCCTGGCTGCGACAAGGGCGCGGGCGTCGCCGGGTGTCGGGGTGTAGACATGCGCGTCCCCGCCCGGCTCAACCAGCGTGGTCAGCGTGAGCCTGTCGCCACCCACCTGCCGGATGAGGTCGGCGAGAATGGAAAAGGTGGCCACCACCGGCACCGGTTTGGTGTCTGTTGTCTGGCCAATGGCTGAGCCTGAGACGCTGATGGCGGCAAGGCCCATGAGAAGCTGGCGGCGGTCGGGCATGATGGTCCTGTGCAGGGGTTGGGTGGGTTTGGCGGACTGCTTGTGTGTGTGAGGCCGATTGGATATCGCTGAGGCTTGCATGAATGAATGACATGTTATGATATAACATACATGCTCATGTCAAGGATCGGATCACTCTCAGATGAAGCCTGTTGCCCGCCCACTGTCAGCCACGCAGGCGCGCGTGCTTGCATTGCTCAGCGCAGCTGGCAAACCGCTCTCGGCCTACGATCTTCTGAACTTGTTGCGCGATGATGGCGTCAACGCCCCACCGACCGTCTATCGCGCGCTGGAGCGGTTGATGCGCGACGGCCTTGCCCATCGCATCGAGTCGCTCAATGCCTTTGTCGCCTGCAACCAGCCGCATCACCGCGAGCTTGCGGCCTTTGCCATCTGCGACCACTGCGGGAAGGTCAGCGAACTGATGGGTGCCGAACTGGAGGGGCATCTGTTCAATGTCGCCAGTCGCACCGGGTTTCATGCCAGCAAGGCAACTGTGGAGTTGCATGGTCACTGCGCCGGATGCTCAGGCACCGCACACGGGCATGATCACGCCCATTGAGAGTTTGCATCAGCCAGTTCGGTGCTTGCCAGCCCGTACCTGCGCCAGCAAGCCGCCGACCGGGCCCACCAGCACGGAGGCAATGAAGCCGGCACCCATGGTCAGGATCATTGCCGGGCCGGTAGGCAAGCTTGCATGATAGGACAGCACAAGACCAGCCACGCCGCCGGCCAATGCCACGATGCCTGCCACCAGCACCATCACGGTGAGATCACGTGCCCAGAAACGCGCCGTAACGGCGGGCAGCACCAGAAAGCCGACTGCCAGCAAGGTTCCGAGTGCGTGGAACCCGGCCACGAGGTTCAGAACCAGCAGGATCATGAAGGCGAAGTAAGATGGCCCGCCTGAGCGGCTGACCGTGCGCAGAAAGCCCGGATCGATGCCATCCAGCACCAGCGACCGCCAAAGCAGGGCGAGCGTGATGAGGGTCACACTGGAAATGCTGGCCACAAGCACCAGCGTCGGATCATCAAGCGCCAGCACCGAGCCAAAGAGAAAGTGCATCAGGTCGACGTTCGAGCCGCGCAATGACACGATCAGCACGCCGAGCGCCAGCGAGATCAGGTAGAACGATGCCAGTGTCGCGTCTTCTTTCAGCGCCGTGAAGCGTGCCATGACGCCGGCCAGCAGTGCGATCACTGCCCCGGCGAGAAAACCGCCAATGGTCATCGGCCAGAGCGACAGGCCAAACATGGCATAGGCTATGGCCGTGCCGGGCAGGATGGCGTGGCTCATGCCATCGCCGGTCAGCGACATGCGTCTGAGCATCAGGAGCACGCCGAGCGGGGCCGCAGCGAGCGACAGGGCGAGAATTCCGGCCAGTGCGCGACGCATGAAGGCAAATTCGGTGAAGGGTGCGATCAGCCAGTCCATGCTCAGTGCTTGTGGCCGTGTTGGTGATGGGAATGATCATGCCGGTGGTCATCTTCCGAGGCATGATCGGGCCGACGAGCATCTGACCGTGTCACATGGTCGACCTCACAGAAGGGCGCTGCATCATCAAAGGCCTCGGTCATGGCGCGGGCGCGAGCCATGTTGGCGGGGCTCAGTGCGCTTGCCGTATCGCCCCAGGCAATGACCTGCCGCGCCATCAGGAGCGTCTGCGGGAAGTGGAGGCGTACCACTGCCAGATCATGCAAAACCGCGACGATCGTGCGCCCCTGGCTGTTCCACGTGCGGACCAGGGCCATGAGATCATCGACCGTGGCGTTGTCGATGGCCGAAAATGGCTCGTCGAGCAGGATCACCGGCGCGTCCTGCAGGCTGACACGGGCGAACAGGGCGCGCTGCAATTGCCCGCCGGACAAGGTGCCGACGGGCCGACGCTCGAAGCCTGACAGGCCGACCAGCGCAAGTGCCTCGCTGACCCGCGCCGTGTCGGCGCCTGCAAAGGCTCCGAACAGGCCAAGGCGCTGCCACAGGCCCATGGCCACCAGATCGAAGACGGAGACCGGATAACTCAGGTCGATGCCATCCTTCTGCGGCACATAGGCCACGCCCGCTTGCCCCTTCGAACTGCCGGTGATCACCCCTCCGAAGGGCTTCAATTCGCCGATCAGGCCCTTGAGCAATGTCGATTTGCCGGCACCGTTCGGCCCGACCACCGCCAGGAGAGCGCCAGGCTCGATGCGGCCCGACACGTGATGAACTGCCGGATGGCGATCATAGCCAAGCGTAAGGTCATCAAGGATGATCGCGTCGGGCAAGGATGATGAGGTGCGGATCATGACGTGGTCGCCCAGAGCACGCTGCCCCAGATGGCAGTGACAAGGCACAGTGCAAGACCCATGCGGGCCAGAACCGACATGCGCAGGAGCGAGATCTGGGGTTTGTAGCGCGTCATCGTCAGCGTCTCAGCCGCCAGACCCGGCGTGCAGGGCTGCAGCTTCGTCAGGGGTGCGGGTTGTCATCGCAAGTGCGTGCACCCGGTCGGCCAACTCGCCGGCGAGCAGCGTGTTGACCATGCGATGGCGTTCGACACGGCTTTTGCCGACAAACGCGCCTGCGACAATTTCGACGCGGAAATGCGTTTCGCCGCCTTCGCGCCAGCCGCCATGGCCGGCATGCTGGTGACTTTCGTCGTGTACCGCGAGAAATACAGGCTCAAGTGCCTGTTCCAGCGTGGTTGTGATGCGATCCTTAACACTCATGAAGGAGGCTTAAACCATCGCGCGCCGCCACGCAAAACACCATGTGTGCTTGCCGGGTCGCGATTACGGACCTAAAGATTTCGCCATGGACCTCAACTCACCCCTGTTCGACAGCATTCGCGTCAAGCGCAAGCCGGAGGCTGAGGCCCGGCCGCAGGAGCGCGCCTGTGATCACTCCGGTTGCAAGGCAAAAGGCGAGTTTCGCGCGCCGAAGGGCCGCAACCGCGAAGGCGAGTTCTTCTTTTTCTGCCTTGGGCACGTGAAGGAATACAACGCCTCGTACAACTTCTTCAATGGCATGACCGATGACGCAGTCGCGGCTTTCCAGAAGGACGCCTCGATCGGGCACCGTCCGACGTGGACACTTGGCACCAACGCCAAGAACCCGCGTGCCGCCCAACGCGGAGCCAAGCGGGCACCGACGGAAGGGCCGCAGACAGAGGACCTGTTCGGCCTGTTCGAAGCGCAGTTCAAGCAAAAGCGCAAGGTCGAGGAGGAGCAGCGCAAGCTGACCGAGCCGACACGCAAGTCGCTCGATGCGCTCGGGCTTGAGGATGCGGCGACCAAGGCCGAGATCAAGACGCGCTACAAGGAAATGGTAAAGCGCTTCCACCCGGACGCAAATGGAGGCGACCGCTCGCGCGAGGCGCGGCTGACCGAAATCGTCAACGCCTATAACCATCTCAAGCGTGCCGGTCGCGCCTGAGGAAAGCGGAGACTGGTCTCCCCCCAGTGTCATGGCTGCCCTTGTGGCAGCCATCTCGACCCCGAAAGCTGCGCTGCCTTCAAACCGAGATCACCGGCACAAGGTCGGTGATGACACTATGCTGAGACTTCGGCATGCCAGAACAGGTTTATACGGCTTGAATTTGATGGCAGAAAGCTGTCTGGTCTCCCAAAAGAAAAACCGGAGGATCGCCCGCCATGAAGCCCATCATTGTCGCTATGTTCGCCTCGGCCATGACAATACAGGCGCAGGCCGACCCCACTTTTCCGAATCGGCCGGTAACGATGATCGTGCCGTTTGCAGCGGGCGGGGCATCTGACGTCATCGCCCGATTGATTGGCGAGGAAATGGGCAAGGCGCTGGGCCAGCGCATCGTCAACGAGAACACGCCAGGTGCAGGCGGCTCGACCGCGTTGACGCGCGTGGCACGCGCTGCACCTGATGGCTACACCATAACCATCGGCAACAGCGGCACCAATGCAGCGGCCTACCATATCTATCCCGACCTCAGGTTCACGCCCGAATCGTTCATCACGATCGGCATGGTGGCCAAGACCTCGCCGGTGATCGCGATCAAGAAGGATTTCGCTGGTGGCGACACGGTGGCAAGCTTCATCGACTATGCAAAGAAGAATCCCGGCAGGGTCACAGTCGGTCATGCCGGTGTCGGGTCATCTAACTTCATCATCTGCAAGAGCTTCCTCAAAGCTGCGGGCGTCGAAGTTTCGCTGATCGGCTATCGTGGTGCCGGACCTGCCTTGCAGGATCTGATCTCAGGCCAGATTGACATGGTTTGCGACAATGCCACCTCGGTGGCGCAGACCATTCAGGGCGGGCAGATAAAGGGGCTTGTCGTCTCGTCGCCCACGCGGTTGCCCAACCTGCCGAATGTCCCAACCTCGCAAGAAGCAGGTGTTCCAGCCTTTCAGGCGCAGGGGTGGAACGCGATCATGGTGCCTGCCGGCACGCCTGCGCCTATTGTCGCGCGGCTGGGACAGGCGCTGCAAACGGCGGTTAGCAGCGATTTCGTCAAGAGGCGCTTTGCCGAGATCGACACTGTTTTACCGACTGCGGAAGAACAGACGCCCGCTTTCATGGCCGGTTTCGTCAAGGCCGAAATCGAGAAATACCGGGTCGTCCTCAAGGATTGAGGGTGCGGCGACGTTGCACCGCATGCAGGGCCGCCCGAGCGGATCGCTGATTGCCGCCTC
>JBOFFB010000443.1:0-6503 GCA_051648385.1 Allobosea sp. | reverse complement strand
CGGGCAGGCTGGTGAGGGCAGCCAGCATCAGACCGACGAAGGCTGCGCTTAGAAGACGGAGACGGTGTGCAATGCTGGCGTTCACGGTCTGGCTCGACTGACAAGTCATTCGGGCATTGTGGCCCGCTCAATCTGTGTTCTAGCGAGGAGTGTGCCAATGCTTGAGATCAAAATTTCATCATGAATTATAATATCTTAAGACGATTGCGGGAATTTTGCTTGCGCCCCTGACCCGGCCAATCCTGCCGTATGCGGCAGGTTTTGCCGGGCTGGAAACGCATCGTTAACCATGTTGGCATCATGGTGACGCATGTTCCCGATTGATCCACGCAACACTGTCCAGCGCACGCAAGGCTCGCCTGCGCGGGCGACATCTGGCACAGGCGCGCGCTTTTCGCTGGCGTCCGGTGCGCCGTCAGAAAATGCCCGCACTGGCGGGGTCTCATCAGCCATGCCGATGGACGCGCTGTTTGCGTTGCAGGCCAACGATGATGCGACCGAACGCAAGAAGCGGCAGGTCAGGCGCGGACATGACCTGCTTGACGGGCTTGACCGGTTGAAGGCGGCCCTGCTCGGCGGGATCATTCCGGCAGCGCAATTGACCGAGCTCAAGCGGCAGCTTGAACAGCGCCGCGAGAACACCGATGACCCGCGCCTCGAAGAGGTGCTCGGTCATATCGAGCTGCGTGTCGCGGTCGAGATTGCCAAGCTGGGACGCTGACAAGGTTCGCCCGGAACTAGCCCTGTTCGTCTCGCTCCTCCGCCTCGCCCGAGAGAAGATCGTGCAGTCCGGCGAAACGGTCCAATGCATTCCTGAACCGGCCCGCCTCGCACTGACGGGACGCGTACTTCACTTCATCGAGGATGACCTCGCCTTCGTCCGCCGAAAGCGTTGCTTGCATCTGCCTTTGTTCAATCATGGAACGCAGGTGAATATCCCAGGCAATGCAAGCCGTCCGCTCGTGCCCAAATTCTCGCTCATCAGCGTGCGGCGTCGAGGCAAGCGTGAGCGCCAGGAAAATGGCGGCGCACGTCGATGACCGGGAAAATGTCGTTCTCAGAATCATGGCAGATCTCCCTTGAACCCGAGCGGCATGCTCTGGTTAGCAGATCTTATATGACCTAACGTCAGATTAAGGCTAACGTATGGTCAATCACATCTAAGACATGCCTATTTCGTGGTGATCGCGCAGAGCCTGTTGCGACACTCACGGCCGCCGTGCAGGCCGAACTGGCGCAGCCTGCGGAATTGCCTGGAGCTCCGTGGTCGGCATGTTGGCGGGCATCTGCGTGGCACTTTCGCCGCGTGCGGCACGTGCCCGGTTGGAGAGCGCGACGGTGAGTTTCTCGGCGGCTTCTGGCGACATCGCGGCCATGACTTCTGACATTTTCCGAGGATTCATCTGCAACACCATCGGCACCAGCACGTCGGAGGGCAGGCGGTCGAAGACGCGGGCAGCATCCTTCGGTTTCATGTTTTCATACATGACGATGAGCTTCTTCAGCCCCTGGGCTTCGGAGCCTTCCTTGTCATCCTTCTTCGCGTCCAGCTTTTCCTCGACAGCCTTCAACTCGCCAACGCGGCCATCGAGCTTGCGCTCGGCGGTTTCCAGCAGTTTCTCACGCAGATCGAGTTCGCGCTGGCGAGCGTCGATCTGTTCGCGTCGCTCTCCGAGTCGCTCGACAAGTGCGCGTTCAGCCGGCGACATGGCGCGCTGGCCCTGGTTCATCACGCCGGACCGGTCGCGGATGGCACCCTCGCCGGGAACTGGCTGTGTTGTGGGTTCAACCGTGCCCGGTTTGCCATCTGACGTCTTGCCGTCATTGGCGGATTTCGGGTCCTTGGCAGGCACTGAGCCGGTGGTGTCGGGCGCATTGATTACATAAGGCTCGCGGGCGCGGGCCCAGATCTGGTTTACGCCTTTGAAGTCATTGGGATTGTAGGTGCCATCCGTGCCAACGACGGCGCTGCGCGGCGCGACCTGATCAGACAGCGGCGTGAAAGTGAAATGATCACCGACACCAGACCACGATATCGCTTTCAGCGCGAGGAGACCCATCGCGCCGAGGATAACAGCTGGAATGAGGCGCTGCCTGTCGATCATGGTGCTTTCAATACAGACAAGAAACTAGTTTACGCGGCATTACCATCCAGACGCCGCACGGCGCGCTGGGTGATTGCTGCCGCCATGTCTGCAGCATCGGAAAGTCTGCGTGTCGTCGGCGTCTCGGGTTCGCTGTTGGCTGCGGCTGGCGCAACCAGCCGCGAGGCTTCGACGATCTTCGAGATGCGCGCCATGACTTGCTCGCCGGCCTCGATCTGCGCAGACAGATCGGCAGCATAGCGCTCGGCGGTGCGCAGGCGCTCGGCCAGCGTGCGGTCGCAATCGTTCAATGTCAGCTTCAGGCCGGAGATGGCGCGCTCGGCGCTGTCGGTGGCGGCCATCAGTTCGCCGATGGTGCGGCGCATGGCACCCTCGTCAGCCTTCAGCCGTTCGATGCGGCGCGACAGCACGATGCAGGTGCTGATGGTGGCGCAGAGCAGCACGGCAACCAACAGGTCGGCGACAAGGGCAATCGTGAAACTCATCAGAGCAACATCCTTGGATCAACAGGTCAGCGACCGCTATCGCCACGCGGCGACACGCTGGAATCAAACACGCTTATGGTGGTTTTCGAACGCCGGAGAGGCGCAATGGTCTGCACCGCAATCCTGTCGTCGACCCGGCCCACGCGGCCTTCGGTGACGCCGAAATCGCCGCAGCGCAACGTCACGAAGCGGTCTGGCTTGGCGTCGAAGATGAGCGTGTCGCCGATGTCGAGTTTCATGATCCGCGAGAGTGGCATCATCTGCTGGTGCAGCACGGCTTCGACTGGCACATTGGCCTGGTAGATTTCGGTGGCGAGGTGGTTTTCCCAGATCGGGTCACGCCCGATCTTTTCACCCATGAAGCTTTCGAGAAGCAGATCGCGCACCGGCTCGATGGTGGCGTAGGGCAGGAGGATCTGGAGCGAGCCACCCCGGCCTTCCATGTCGAGCCTGAGATCGACGCGAATGGCGGCATTGGCAGGGCGCGAGATGGTGGCGAAGCGCGGATTGGTTTCGATCCGGTCGACCTTGAACGACACCGACGAGAGCGGCTTGAACGCGGTTTCCGCATCCTGCAGCACCACGCCGACCATGCGTTTCAGCAGGTTCATCTCGATGGTGGTGAACGGCCGACCATCATGCCTGATCTGGGCATTGCCGCGCCTGCCGCCAAGCATGGTGTCGAGGACGGCATATGTGAGAGTTGAATCGACCGTTACCAGGCCGAAATTGTCCCATTCCTCGGCCTTGAACACTGCAATCATGGCAGGCAGCGGGATCGAGTTGACGTAGTCGCCGAAACGAACCGAGCGGATCGCATCCAGCGTCACTTCGACGTTGTCATTGAAGAAATTGCGCAGCGAGGTCGACAGGTGCCGGACCATGCGCTCGAAAATGATTTCGAGCATGGGAAGGCGTTCGTAGGAGACGGTGCCCGAATCGACAATGGCGCGAATGCCGGCTCTGCCGCCAGCGCCCATCTCGCCCACCGAGAAACCGAGCATCGAGTCGATCTCGTCCTGGTTGAGCAGGCGGTCGACACCACTTTCGGCGTCATCGAAATTGGTCTGGGCGTCCAGCATGGTTGCCCATTCGGCGGCCATGTTGTCGCTTGCGCCTTCGGTACCCTGTTCGGCGAGGGCCGCGCCCCATTCGTCGGCCAGGTTGTCCTGGTCGCCCTTTGGCTTGTCGGTGTCATCGGGACCGTTCATCACTGCGCCTACTGGACCAGCAGTTCTTTGAACAGCACCGCGTCCACCTTGGCCGGGTGCACTGCCACATTCACGCGGCGCAACAACTCTTCCTTGAGGCGGAAGGTGCCGGCGGAGCCTTCAAGATCGGCGGGCCTGAGTTCGCGCATGTAGACCTGGAACATGTCTTCGACGCGCGGCAGCAGCGGCGCGATGTCCGGTGCCGTTTTCGCGTCGGCGATTTCCAGAGCGACCTTGACCTTGATGAAGTTCTGACGCTCGCCCGGCTGCGCGCCGGTGATGTTGATCAGCATTTCCTTCATCTCGACGAAGCCGGTCTTCTTCGCGGCCGGCTTGCTGGCTTCGGCCATCTGTTCAGCGTTGGGCTTCTTCATGAAGAAGAACCAGCCGCCGCCGCCGACAACGCCAAGCAGAGCGACGCCGACGGCACCCAGCACAAGCTTGTTGCCCAGCAGTCCCTTGATGCCGCCAGCCTTCTTGGCACCACCTTCGCCATCGGCTGCGTCGTCAATCTGTTTGGGTTTCTTTGCCATGGATCGAAGGCCTCGGGAACAATGGACGCAAATTGCGCCGCTTGAGCTTCACACTCGCCATTTATGGTTAACGCCTCGTTAAGTGCGGCAGAAATTGCCGGGCCAGATTTGCCGCGAGTACATGGTTCGTCTGGTGGGTGCGAACGCACGACGACACTGCAAGTATATGAGATAATGAGGTTTTCCGGTTTTCCTGCGCGTTGGCACACCTGATGCGAGGTGTTTGGTTGCGACACTGCGCTGGGGAGCGTTCCGGTGTCGCGGCAGACATGGGAGAAAATCACGATGGAGAATGCATTTCTCGTCGGGTTGTCACGACAGATAGCGCTGAGGCGCGAGATGGACGTGATCGCCAACAACGTGGCCAATATCAACACGAACGGGTTCAAGACCCGCTCGATGCGGTTTGCCGAGCATCTTCAGCCCATGGCCAAGGCCGAGACTTTCCCGAACCAGGACAAGAAGGTCTCCTATGTTGTGGATCGCGGCACGCCGATCGATCTGTCGCCCGGCATGATGGAGCGCACCGGCAACCCGTTGGATGCAGCAATCAAGGGCGATGCGTATTTCACCGTGCAGACGCCCGGCGGGCAGACGCGCTTTACCCGTGATGGCGGTTTCGAGATCAACTCACGTGGCCAACTGGTGACGCAAGGGGGCTTGCGCGTCGTCGGCGAGAACGGACCGGTCGAAATTTCCACCAACGAGACCAATCCGCGCATCTCCGAAGATGGCACCGTGTTCACCGACCAGGGCAATCGCGGCAAGCTCAGGCTCGCGCGCTTCGCCAATGCTGGCGCGCTGCGCAACGAGGGCGGCAACCTGTTTTCGACGGCCGCGACGCCGCAGCCGGCCGGCCCGCAAATCCGGGTCGAAACCGGCATGATCGAGCGCTCCAACGTCAAGCCCGTGCTCGAGATGAGCCGACTGGTCGAGGTCCAGCGTGCCTATTCGAGCGTCACCAGCATGATGGGCCGGATGGACGAAATGCGGCGCGATGCCATCAAGCGCCTTTCCGATGTCCAGAGCTGAGTAAGGAGCTTCAGTCATGCGCGCACTCTACACCGCCGCTACCGGCATGATGGCCCAGGAACTCAACGTCCAGGTCATCTCCAACAACATCGCCAACGTCCGCACCAATGGCTACAAGCGCCAGCGCGTGCATTTCCAGGATCTGGTTTACGAGAACATGCGCCGCGCGGGTTCTGCGACCTCCGATCAGGGCACGCAGGCACCAGTCGGGACGTTTGTCGGCTCGGGCGTCAAGACGGTTGCGACAGGCCGCGTCATGAGCCAGGGCAACATGACACAGACCGACAAGGAATATGACCTGTCGGTGCGAGGCGAGGGCTTCTTCAAGGTCCGCATGCCTGATGGTCGGACTGGCTACACCCGTGATGGCTCGTTCGATCTGGACAGTCAGGGCCAACTCGTCACCAAGGATGGCTACATCGTGGAGCCGGGCATCAACGTGCCGCAGAACTCGCGCGGCGTGACGATCAGCGGCACGGGCCAGGTCCAGGCGCTGATCCCGGGACAGACCGCTCCGCAGGATCTGGGCCAGATCCAGCTCTCACGTTTCGTCAACAAGGTTGGCCTCGAGTCCATCGGCGACAACCTTTTCGTCGAGACCGCAGGCTCCGGCCCCGCCATCGATGGCAATCCGGGGACCGAGGGCATGGGAAACTTGCAGCAAAGCTATCTCGAAGAATCAAACGTCAACGCGGTGGTCGAAATCTCGTCGTTGATCGCGGCCCAGCGTGCCTACGAAATGAATTCCCGCGTTGTCTCGGCTTCCGACCAGATGATGCAGGCAACCAGCCAGCTGTTCAGGGCGTGATGTGACATGACAAAATTCCTGATCAGATCAGTTCTTGCCGCGGTGATCGCCGCCTCGCTCGCACCAGCCATTGCTGCACCGGCCAAACCGCTCCGTGCCACGCTTGCCGCCGTCCAGCCGACGCTGAGGGCGGACATCACCGCGGCGCGCGACATTCTCACGCTTGGCGACCTGGTTTCGGGGCTGCCTGTTGGTGTTGCCAGCCAGCCGGCCTTTCGCGCGCCTGCGCTTGGCGAAACAGGCACCATTCAGGCCAGCCGCATCGTCGAGGCGGTCCAGGCACAGGGTGTGGACGATGTGACCGACGGCGGCAGCGCGCAGGTGGTTGT
>JBOFFB010000442.1:0-2735 GCA_051648385.1 Allobosea sp. | reverse complement strand
AAGAGGGAGGTGTTCCCCTCCCCCTTCCCGCAAGCGCGCCCAGGGGTGTCCCCAGTAGTCCGCCGCTGACGCGCCGTGCAGACCGCCGCCGATCCCGCGCGCGAAGCTTGCTGGGATCGCCAGCGCCTCCGGTGGGTGATCCCCTTGCCGCGCTTGCCCCATCCCCCTCCAAGGTTCGCCACCTGGCAGGGGTCAGGGCGGCCCCTTGTCGCTCGCCTGAAAGCGTCCGACGTCATCGCTTTCAGGCCTGTTTGCGCCGTGATGTCCCGCGCTACAACGGCGGGGTCCAGACCGGAAGCATGCGATGCAAGGACGAATGACAGGCGATTGCGGCCTCCCGGCGTGTAGGCCAGAGCCTGTGTCAACCGCGTGTAGACGACAACAGGTGCGGCAAAGCCAGGCGAAGCATTCGTGATGGCGACCACCACGGCGCGCCGCTCGTTGACCTCGATGACCTTGCCAGCCTTGATCGGCTCGCCTGGCCAGAGTCGTGCGAAGCCAAGCTGGTCGATGGCGATGGCGTCCGGCCCGCGAAGATTCTCTGGCGAACCGACCACGAAGGCGCTGTTGATGCCGGCCAGACTTGCATCATCCACACCCAGGAAGGCCGCCCCCGTGGACCGCCCCTCATTCGTGCGCAACGTAGCCGTTGCCTGCACCAGCGGCACGGCCCAGGCGACACCGGGCACGCCGCGAACACGGCTGAGTTCGGTATCGCGCATGGCGCGCGGGCCTTCCGCTGTTTCGGTCAGCGGTCCATCACCCAGATGCTGACATCGCGCGCATCACCCACCAGGTTGGCGGAGCGCGAAATGAGGCCGATGAAGAAGCCGCCCTGCTGCGCCATCAGCAGCGTCGAAAAGGCGATGCCGGCGACCAGCCCGAGCAGCTTCACCTTGTCGCCGAACAGCATTTTGAGAGCGATAAGGATCATGAGAGATTCATTATCATGATCGTTATAGGTAATCCATCATCGATGGTCGAGGCCTTCATTATTCCATTCTTCAAGACATGGTGTGCTCCGGCACCGAACCCCAATTCTCGTGAGATTGCCCCAGCCGTCAGGACAAAGTGCTTTGCCAGTCAATTGCCCGCCTGCTTCTGGGCTTGCGCCACGAATGACTTCATCATCCCGACATCGGCAAGTGTCTCTCCACGAGCGCTTCGCACGATGCGCCCGGAGCGGGTGACGGCCATCAGATACACCGTGTCCTTGGTCATCAGGTCTGTTTCGGCCAGCCAGGCCGTGAGGTCTTTTACATAAAGGGTGACCACGGCCTTGCGCTTGTCGGCATCGCGGATGCCGCTCTTCATGCCGTTGTCGATAAAGAAGCGTCCCGCGCTGCCCGGATCCTGGATCACGGGTGTTTCGATCGTGGCGATGCCACGCGCGGCGGCTTTAGCTTCGTCGATCAGGCTGGACAGGCGCTCGGCTTGAGGCTGTTGATCGCGATCAAAGGCCACGATCAGCAAAGTCAGTGCGGTGGGGAGGCCAGCGGGAAGACGCCGCACTTCGCCAGCAAGGTCGTAGGCTTCGATGGCAGGAAAACGCTTGGCCGATTGTGCCCAGCCTTGGCTTGCAAATCCCAGCACGGCAAAGGCCGCGACAAGTGCTATCCTGGTGCCAACGCGCCTGAGCTGTGTGATCGGTTTCTTTGTGATCGGGTTCATGGGGCGATACTCCTCTCTGATGTTCACTGAAACGGGTGTTGGTTTCGAGCGCCGTCGTAGAAGCTGGATCGACAACCACATTCTCGGCGGATGAGAGCTGCCGCGATCAGCACGCGAATATGCCCCGCAGCATCTTGTGAAACAGGGCGGTGGGCAGAATGGCGCGCAGGATGTTCATGACCTTGGCATCGGCCCCAACAATGCTCCGGAATGGTGGATTGCCTTGGGCGAGAAGACCTGTAATTCGCCGGGCCACCACCTGTGGCGATGACCCCATCTTCTCGACGTAGGCCGCCGGTACAGCCATCTGCCTGAGCGCGCCGCCGTAGCGCTCCACACCCTCCGGCGGCATGGCTTTGATCGCCTCAAGGCTGCCTGCCGCGCTTTTGGCCATGAATGCGGTCCTGGTGATGCCCGGCATGACCACGCAGACGCGGATGCCCTGGCTGAAGACCTCGTGCCGCACGCTCTCGCTCAGTCCGAGAAGAGCGAATTTCGAGGCGTGATAGAAGGCGCCCCATGGCAGTGCGATTG
This sequence comes from Allobosea sp., assembly GCA_051648385.1. Classification (GTDB taxonomy): domain Bacteria; phylum Pseudomonadota; class Alphaproteobacteria; order Rhizobiales; family Beijerinckiaceae; genus Allobosea. The sequence continues at coordinate 530 of JBOFFB010000442.1, read as the reverse complement.
CACCGCCTATTGAGTCGATGTTGATCAACTTTGAGGTCGTGCCAGACTTTTCACTGCCCAGTCGCAACAACGGGATCATGGCGACGCTCATTGCGTGAGCCGCAAAAAAGTTGACATCCATGAGCGCACGCGCCTTGAGCTCGACGGTGTACTCGTAGGCGACGTTGTAGTTGGCGCCGGCGTTGTTGATCAGGGCAAACAGGCCGTTGTCGCCGGTCATGTCCGAGATGCGCAGGCGAGCCGCGTCGATATCGTCGCTTTTGGTCACATCGAGAATGATCGTCTCGAGCAGCGGCCCAGCCTCGGCCTTTAGAGACGTACCATCCTCAATCCGCCGCACACCGGCGAGAACGCGATAACCTGCGCGGTCAAGTGCCAGCGCCGTCGCGCGTCCGATGCCGGATGAGGCACCGGTGATGAGGACCGTGCGCAGGGTAGCTTTTTCTGGCATCGGAAGGTCCGTGGTTTTTGACATACTCATGAGGCCAGAGGTCCTGACCGCACTGAACGCCGTGTCCGGTACATTGCAA
>JBOFFB010000441.1:0-4333 GCA_051648385.1 Allobosea sp. | reverse complement strand
CAGGTGATGGCCGAGCCGATATCGTTGGATTTGGCAGCACAGGCGTCTTCGTCTCCAACAGCTACGACTTCATCAATGTCTGAGCACTCTTGCGGCCAGTACCCATGCTGGCCGCACCTCCCTCGGTCTCAGCGCATCGCCATCTCGACGCCGCGCACGAAGACCTGTTTGACATCATCACTCCAGCATTCGCCCTCGATGGTGTCGAGCATGGCCTGCTTCTGGCCGATCCCCAAGTTTGCGAGCTGCAGTCTGGCATCGGATATCATGACGCGATCTCCGGCAAGGCCGGCGGCGGCCAAGCGTGTGATCTGTCCGATCAGAAAGTTGCGCTGGGGTACTTTCGACAGGATCTGAATGGCTTTTATCGGGTGACCGTCTAGTAACGCTTTTGCGAGTGTCGCGAGTGGATACCATGGGTCCGGGGATGGATTAAGTGCCATCGCACGCGCTTCCATCGCCAGAGCGGCTGACCAGTCACCAAGGAAAAGTCCGGTTTTCGAGCCGACATCAGCGAGGATGTCCGGGTTGTTCGGATAAGCCGCGACCAGCCTTGCGGACGCCTGCTGCGCCAACTTGACGTCTCCCATGCAGGCTGCAAACGCCAATCGAGCGTCATCGCTTCCCACGCTTGGGCTGGAAACACGCGCCAATTGCGCTCGTGCATCGTCGAGAAGTTGCGCGCGCTTCTGGCCACCCTCCAGCTTTGCACTCTCGATCAGCAGCACAGCCAATGCCGCGTGCCCGGCTTCGAAATCGGGATCGACCCGAACCGTCGCGCTCAGGCACGCCTCGGCCTCGGCGCGCAAGGCAGGCTCATAGCTATGCCAATACAGTCTCACGTTCATGAGGCAAACGAAGCGGTTTTCATGCCGCCCGTCGCCTTCAAGCCGTGTGATCTCGGCGCGGGTGATGGCCCCACCTGGGTCGCCGATATCGGACGTTATGCGCGCTGCGACATCACGGAGAACGCCGTCCAGATGTTCCGAGAGATAACGATGCTCGTGGCTTGCCGACCATCGCACAGACTGATCGGGCCAGCGCTTCAAGAACGTCGTGACGATATAGCCCTCGTCCAACTTCCTCAAACGAATTTCGAGAATGTAGACGGCGCGCTTTTTCGAGGCTTCCGCGAGGTGGACCTCGATGTCGCCGAGCCTTGTCGGCTGGATCACCGTCAGCCAGGGCAGGTGAGCGAAATCGTGTGAAACCTCGAACTGCAGTGCTTGCAAGGTGCGTGCGCTTTCGGCCGGGCCGTCCTGAGCTGCCGGCTGAATGATGAGCATCGGTGCAAGAGTGTGTGCAGTCTTTCTGGCAGGTGGCTTGGTCAAGGCCCAGGCGACATAGACCGATGCACACAGGGCAAGGAATGCGGCCGCGCCCACGCCGGCGGACCACAGATCAAACGCAGCGATCATTCGGCGCAGGCGGGTCGGCAACACAGCTTTCGGCAGTGCCTCGGCGATCAGTGGCGTCGCACTCGTGATTAGTGGACGGTAGCTGCCTTTCGGGATCGTGATCTGAACAGCGTCGGTGGCACCGGCTGCCGCATTGTAGTGCGCGATTGCCTTGCGCAGCCGGGTCATCTCTGCGCGCGCGATGCTGTCGGATTGCGGGTCGAAGCCTTGTCCCCGCCCCAGGACCTCCGTGGCGATGCTGAAACTTTTGATGCGGTCGCCACGCCCGTTCAGTTCCTCCCGGACAAGATAGCGCAACATCGTCGGCATGCGCTCACCGGCCCCAAGCGTGCCGGACCGTGTGATGCGCTCCACGGCTTCGAGTGTCTTGATTTCCTGGTCCCGCGTATAGGTCCGCTTCGAACTGTCGTGGGTCGGAACCTTCTCTGAGTCAGCCATTTTCAAACAGTAGAGCAAACTTTCGTGCAGGCAAATGCCCGCACGTGCGTGCCAGACAACAAAAGAATCATCGCCTTTCGAGTTCTTGAAAGGAAATTCAACATGGCCCTTGACGAAAATAACAGTCCCGATGTTATTCTGACGAATATCATCCGACAAAACGCGCAGCAGCCCGCATCAATAAACCAGCGTGACATTGAGCAATTGCAAGACATCATCATTCGCGCACACTATCTTTCAATGGAACTCCGGGACATATGCGCGATATCGAATGTCGGCGCGCGCCACATGTCCCTTGCAGCCGGGCACATGCTGAAAAGCTGGGCGCTCGCCTTTGCCGAGGAACTCGAACAGACAATCAACCCGCCGGATTCACCTTGATCACGGGAAGCGGTTGGAACGGCGCTCCAGCGTTTGTAATCGGCGCTGCGGTGACTACATTAGCGAAATGAGCGCGGACGAATCGTTGTCTGCGCGCCAGGAGCTATGGTCCATGATCCGCGATCGCGATCCCGTCGAAGTCTACAACAATCTCGTGCCGATGGTGATCGAGCAGTCCAGCCGCGGCGAGCGTGCCTTCGACATCTACTCGCGCCTGTTGCGCGAGCGCATCATCTTTCTGACCGGCCCGGTCGAGGATTACGGCGCGTCGCTGATTGTGGCGCAGTTGCTGTTCCTCGAGGCCGACAATCCGAAGAAGGAAATTTCCTTTTACATCAACTCGCCGGGCGGCGCTGTAACCGCCGGCATGTCGATCTACGACACGATGCAGTTCATCAAGCCGCCCGTGACCACGATCTGCCTTGGCATGGCGGCGTCGATGGGCTCTCTGCTGCTGACGGCGGGAGCCCCCGGCCAGCGCTTTGCGCTGCCAAACTCCCGCGTCATGGTGCACCAGCCTTCTGCCGGCTATCAGGGCAAGGTCACGGATATCATGATTTATGCCCGCGAGTTCGACAACACCAAGAAGCGGCTGAACGAGATCTACGTGAAGCACACCGGCCGTACCTACAAGGACATCGAGGATGCGCTCGAGCGCGATAACTACATGTCCGCTGAAGACGCGAAAGCCTTCGGTTTGATCGACAAGGTCATTGACAAACGTCCTGAAGACGGCGGGCAAGTGACTGGCCCGACAGCGGCCTGATCTGCATTGTGACAGGGCTGCGACCATAAACGGGTTGGCGAAAGGACTTCGCCAGCCCATAATGGTATGACAGAGCCAATGACAGGCGTATCGCGTTAACGTTCTGATGGCACAAATCAGTGTCTACTGCACGGTGAGCCAGTTCACGGTTCAGGGCTGATGACCGCGCGTTGCGGCGGTTTTCGAAGCGCAACGATGGAGACAAGGCCATGACCAAGGCAAGCGGCGATACCAAGAGCACGCTTTACTGCTCGTTCTGCGGCAAAAGCCAGCATGAGGTCCGCAAGCTGATTGCCGGCCCGACCGTGTTCATCTGCGATGAATGCGTCGAGTTGTGCATGGACATCATCCGCGAGGAATCGAAAACCTCGATGGTCAAGGCCAAGGACGGGGTTCCGACGCCCAGGGAAATCCGCAAGGTCCTTGATGATTACGTCATCGGCCAGGAGCATGCCAAGAAGGTGCTCTCGGTTGCAGTTCACAACCATTACAAGCGCCTGAACCACGCCACCAAGCACAATGATGTGGAACTGGCGAAGTCGAACATCCTGCTGATCGGCCCCACCGGTTCGGGCAAGACGCTGCTGGCCCAGACGCTGGCTCGCATCCTCGATGTGCCCTTCACCATGGCAGACGCCACCACGCTGACCGAAGCCGGTTATGTGGGCGAGGACGTCGAGAACATCATCCTCAAGCTGCTCCAGGCCTCTGACTATAACGTCGAGCGGGCCCAGCGCGGCATCGTCTACATCGACGAGATCGACAAGATTTCGCGCAAGTCCGACAATCCGTCGATCACCCGCGATGTGTCGGGCGAGGGCGTGCAGCAGGCTCTGCTCAAGATCATGGAAGGCACGGTTGCCTCCGTTCCTCCGCAAGGTGGCCGCAAGCATCCGCAGCAGGAATTCCTGCAGGTCGATACCACGAACATCCTGTTCATCTGCGGTGGTGCATTTGCCGGCCTCGAGAAGATCATCTCGGCACGCGGGCAGGGCACCTCGATCGGTTTTGGTGCCAAGGTGAAGGGACCCGACGAGCGCCGCACCGGCGCAGTCTTCCGCGAGGTCGAGCCTGACGATCTGCTCAAGTTCGGTCTGATACCGGAATTCGTAGGTCGCCTGCCCGTGCTCGCCACGCTCGAAGACCTTGACGAGGCAGCGCTGAAGACGATTCTGACTGAGCCGAAGAATGCGCTGGTCAAGCAATATGCCCGCCTGTTCGAGATGGAGGACGTCGAACTGTCCTTCTCGGACGAAGCGCTCAACGTGATTGCCCGCAAGGCCATAGAGCGCAAGACCGGCGCGCGCGGCCTGCGCTCGATCCTCGAAGG
>JBOFFB010000440.1:0-2227 GCA_051648385.1 Allobosea sp. | reverse complement strand
GGTGGCGGCGATCCTGCGGGTGAATGAGAGCGAGACGACATCCGACTTGCCATTGTAGCTCGCGGCATGGATCATCGAGCGGGGCACGCCCTGGCTCACGAGAAGCTTGACGGCCTGCTGCGATACGCCGCGTGCCTTGGTACTTCCCGAAGGATAGGTGACAGTCACGGGTGAGGAATTGTCCTCTTTCGCGGCTCTCGCAAAACCGACGAGGCGGTTCACGTCGTCGGATGGAAGCTTGCCGGAACGGGCCGAAACAGTCATCTTCACGGGCTTTTCCACCACCTGAATGGGGAAGCGCTCTTCAGTGGATGTGGGCACATGGACGTCATCGATGCTGGCGAAATCCTGCGAGCACCCTGCAAGCAGCATGACCGGCATGCAGAGCAGCAGGGCGACAGCACGGCTTTTGTTCCTGGACTTGTTTTCGTTGCTTGTCATGTCTGTCTCCGCTCAATCGATGATGTGGCCGACTTTGCCGTGGTACTCGCCTGCCGGCCGGTTTCCGTCAGTGCCATAGACCCGGTTGAGCCGGCCGAGGAAAATCTGCTGCAGATCGGTCGGCGGTTTGAACCTGTCGAGCGGCGTGGCGAGCTGATTCTGATGCACGGGCCGGGCAATATAGGGCGTGACGATGACCACGAGTTCGGTCTGGTTCTTCTGGTAGTCGCGGCTGGAAAACAGCGCGCCGAGCACGGGCAGGGTTCTCAGACCCGGCGTTCCCCTCAGTTCCTGGGAGGTGACGTCCTTGATGAGGCCCGCCATCATCATCGATCCACCGCTGGGGATCTCGACGGATGTTTGGGCCTTGCGCGTATCGATCGCCGGAATGCCACCAACTCTATCGCCAAGCTCGCTGACCTCGGTTGCGATGTTGAGGGCTATCCTGTCCTCGGACAGGACGGTCGGCGTGAAGCCCAGCGTCACGCCGTAAGGCTTGAACTCGACAGTGCAGTCCAGCAGATTATCGCTTTGATCGCACACCCTGTAGGGATACTCGCCGCCGGCGACGAAGCTGGCCGGCGCGCCGGAAATCGCCGTCAGCGTGGGCTCGGCCAGGGTCGTTGCGAGGCCCTGCTCTTCCAGAGCCTTTATCTTGATGTCGATCGAGTTGCCGCCAGACGCCAGGCTTATCGTTGAGTCGAGCAGGCCGGAACCAAGATCGTCGAGTATGGAGACCGGCGTGTTCTGGAACGACCCGGCCCCGAATGTGGCATCGATATTGACGCCCATTTGCTTCAGGACGGTACGCTTGAGTTCGACGATGCGCACCTTCAGCATCACCTGGTCGCCCTGGGCGATCTTGAGCAGGTTGACGATCCGCGCGTCGACAGTGCCGCCGCCTATGCCGAGGAACCGGCTGGCGAGATCTTCAGCCATCTTGGCTTCCTGGGCATTGGCGGCCGTGCCCTTCAGGACGATGTTGGAGCCCGTGCTGTCGACCTGGATGGCGTTGCCCGGAATGGAGCGGTCCAGAAGCTGCTTCAGGCCTTTCGAATCGAGGGTGACCTCGAGATCAAGGTGCAGGATTTCCTGGCCATTGGCGTCGAAGAAGAAAATATTCGTCTGGCCGGGACCGCGGGCGAAGAGATAGGCCATGTTTCTTTGGCGCAACACGACATCGACGATGGAGCTCTCCCCGACGATCACATCCTTGGCTTCCGCGGGCAGCTTGATCACGGCGCTCTTTGCGAGGCCGATGCGGAGGAAGCGCCCATCCTGATTCTGGCCGCCGCTGGTGTCGATCAGGGCTGCATCGGTCGCGTGAGCGCGTGTAACGAGAGAGCCCGCCGGACCGGATGCGGAGACCGCAAGAGCCGCCGCCATCGCAGTCAGCGAGACTTGCCAGGGCCGCGACAGCGGGGAGGACAGGTGATGAGTGGACTGGGGCATGTTCATGGGCTCAACGGTTGGAGGCTGAATTGTCGATGCCGACGTCGCGAACGACGAGGGGGAAGGGTGCGTTGACCGTCTGCAGCACAGTGTCGCAACGCGGTTCGCAGCTGAGGATGAACCGGACGCCCTGCTTGTACATTTCCACGCTGTTCGGAACCTCGCTGAGCGTTGCGAGTGCCGGCATATCGTCGGCCGGGTTGGCGTCCCCGGCTTCGCTGACGGAACGAAGGGCAAGCGACAGTTCTCCCTGAGCTTCCGACCTCGCAATGATTTCCGCCTGCTGGGGATCGAGTTCCAGCACGGCCGTTTTCAGTTCGGTCAGGCTGGGCTT
>JBOFFB010000439.1:0-3914 GCA_051648385.1 Allobosea sp. | reverse complement strand
GTCCGCCAGCATGGCCTCAAGCTTGCGGCGGATCATCTCCGGATCCACCCGCACGGCGGCAGGCGCAGGCAAGGCTTCCTCGGAAAAGAGGCTGCCTTGGGCGGGGGTGTGGCCGAAAAGGTCGGGTGTGGTGGTCATGCGTCTGGCGATCTGCCCATCCGGCTTCAGTCGCTGCCATTATACGTCGATGCTGGCCGGCGGGAAGCCCGGACAACGGTCCGTCCACAATGGGTAAACGTCAATCCGGCTGAGCCGCGGCACTGTTCGCCGCGAAGGGCGAGGCCAGCAGGGGCGCGGCGCAGATGCGCTCCAGCAGGTCCGCCTGTGCGGGTTCGAGCGCCACGAGGCGGCCCAGCACATGCAGCAGGTTCATCAGGTCCGTGGTGTAGTCGTCAAGCCAGTGATCGGGCTGGATCTTGTCGAGCGGGGAGGGCGGGCGGCGGTCACCGATGATCGGGCGGGTGCGGTCGCGGCGGCGATAGCTGAACCATTGCCGCAGCACATTCTTGCCCGAAACCTCATAGTCCCAGACGCCTTGTGGCACGTTGTCGATGTGGCCCTTGCCGATCCGCAGGCGCTTTTTGGCGGGGTCATAGTCCATGGTCTCCGGCAACGGCTCCGGCGCGCCGGGGATCATGCCGTCCTTCGGGATGCTCGGCCCGGTTCCCTTGGCCATGCGGGGCGGACCGGCCGGGCGGCGGTTTTCAGGTTTTTCTGCGCCAGCATCGCTAAAGCGTTCGCCGTAGCAATGCAGCCAGACGACCTCGCGCCCGATGGCGGCAGCCTCCGCGAACAGGGCGGCATCGATGGTGAGCGGCAGGCGCAGGCCGGGCCGCACCAGGTCGGCCTGAAAACGCGCGGTGAAGGCCGGGTGTGCCATCACCCCGGCGATGTAGGCCATCATATCCTCAGGCACGACGATGGTGCCATAGCTGACGGATAGATGCGCCAGCAGCTCGGGCTTGATGTTGGGAATGGTGGCCGCCGCATCGCGCCAGAGCGGGAAGACTCGGCCCGCAAACGAGCCTTTGTAGTGGTCAAGATCAGGAATTGCGGACCCGAAAGAAATAGAAGGACCGTTACTTGGTGACGACCTCATGATTGCGGTCAAATGGATTTGCTCAGACGAAAAGGCATTCCAAAGCGCCGGGTTAGGACGGTGCAATAGCCTGATATCAGGAATCAGCCACTGTCGGTCAAGCGTGCGGAAACTGTAGCGTATCGGACTGATGACGGGCATTTTATCGGTTGCGACCGCTCCGAGCCTTTTCTCATGACCGAGAAGTGCAGAGGTCGCCGGCTTAACGCTAGTTTTGTCGCCACCTTCGTGTGGTCGGAACAAAATCTCTTTATGTTCAGCGTCCCGCTGCGCAATCAGGGTGTTCCAACGCATTTTTAAGGATGCAGGATCAGGTGCAATTACCCAGGTCCGTCCCGCTTCCACACCCCGACCGCTGTATGTAAAAAGCTCGTCGAGTGCGAGAAAGTTACCCCATGCGCCGCTCCTTTCGGACAAAAACGGTTCACGCCAGCCACTCGGTCCATCCACCCAGCCACCATCCGTCAACGCAATGTCCGCCAGCACTTTGAACTTGGCGTCACGCTTGCCTTCTGGCAACGCGCGGAAGTGCAGGCGCGCGGGCTTGGTGCGGTCTTTGCCGGGCGTGCGCGCCGCCAGCACGATGCAGACCGGCTGTTGCACACCTTGAAAGATGCGCGTCGGCACGTCCGGCTGATGCCCCTCGGGTGAGCAATCGATAACCCAGATGTCCGAGCAATCGCGCCGCATGTCGTCGCGCATTTTCTGAAAGCCCGGCCCGTTGAGGAAGCCCGCAACTGTGATGAAGCAGACGATGCCGGCGCGCTCGCTTTCGGCCTCACCCGTCGCAGCGGCATGGCCCGCGCCAAACACCTTCCACGTCGCCCAGCGCCAGAAGTAGATGTAGAGGTTCTTGAGGTGGTGGGCATGTGCGCCTTCGCCCCAGTCCTTGGGTAGTTTCCACAAATCCATCGGTGCCGCCCGGCCCGGTGATCCATCCTCAATCCAGCCACCCCGGCCCTTGGCCTTTTCTTTGTACGGCGGATTGCCGATCACCACCGTGATCGGCAATCCGCGCTTGATCTCGTTGGCCTGCCTGCGGCTTTCTCCGATGGGGGCGACCATGCCGGAGAATTGCGTCTGTGTGGCATAGGGGTCGCCAAGCGTGTCCGTCACAAACAGGCGCAGCGTCGGCAGGTTGCCGGCGTGTTTAAGTTTTTCTGCGCCCTCGCTGATGCCCATCAACGTCTGCATCTCGGCCAAAAGGCGAAGCTGCGCCACGGCGAACGAGCCGAACTGCATCTCAAAACCAATCAGCCGCTCCGCCGCCGCTGCGATCGCGCCCGGCACCGCGCCGGGGCCAAGATCAGCCTCCACCGTTTCGGCAATGCGGCGCAAGGCCCCGAGCAAGTAAGCGCCAGTACCAACCGCCGGATCTGCAATGGTGACATCACGCGAGGCAAGGCCCAGCGGGCGGCCAAACAGGGCAGGGTCGCGCAAGGCCTCATCCACCAGCCGCACCATGGCGGCCACCACCTCCGGCGGGGTGTAATAAGACCCCGTGCGCTTCCTCAGCGCGTTGTCGTAAACCGCGAGGAAGTCCTCGTAGAAATAGAGCCAGGCATCGGGATTGCCCTTGGTCAGCGTCGGCCAATCCACCACGTCGAGCACGCGGGTGAGCGTGTCGGTCGATGTTTTCAAGGCGCTCTGGATCAGCGGGTCGTCGGTGAGCAGGCGCAGCGCAGTGGCGATCAGCGAATTGGATGTGCGCAACTCAAGCGCCGCCTTGCCGATGCCGTCCTTGAGTTCGATGCCGCGCGCCCGCGCCACCAGCAGCCCGAAGGTGACAGCCTGCGCGTAGCCATCGGCAAACTCGGCATTGCTGGCATTGGGAAACAACAGCGAGCGCCACTCCGTCGCCAGCAGGGTGAGGCCTGGGTTGCCGCGCTCCAGTTCTTCGGTGACTTCATCACGCAGCAACCGGCACAGCCGCGCCGCCGTCTCGGCCAGCTGTCTGGCATTGCGCGGCGATATCGGCTTCCATGTCAGGAAGTCGTTGATCAGCGGCAGCAACGTGGGCGGTGCCTTGAGCTCGTCACCCGAGGTCTCGACATCACCCTCCAGCACCACGGAACCTTGCAACGCGCCATCGCGCCAGAGCGAGAAGCTGTTGCCGTCGGTGTAGAGCAGGTTGGGCAGCGACTTGAGCTTGCCCCACTGCTTCCTGTCGTGCTCGTCCGTGAAGCGCAGCGGGTTCGCGCCCTTGCCCGGCGCCTTCACTTCGATGAAGCCGACCAGCGCATTGCGAACGGTCACGGCATAGTCGGGCCGGACCTTGAGATGCGACAGCGTGTTCTCGCCCACAAGGCTGACCACGCCATCGGGCAACCCGAGAAGCGCCGAAAGATCGCGGAACAGCCCCTCCATCGGCGCGCGCAGCTGGTCCTCCGGCGCACCGGTTGCGGCCTTGTTGGAAAGCTTGGCTCTGGTTGCGCTTCCGAAGGCGGATACGGCAGCGGAGGCGGAAAGAGCAGTCAAAAATGCGTCCCGATCATGAAGACAACGACAGAACTTCAGTCTTGATCGCGTTTACTTCATCCCGCAAGTTCGCCATTAAAAATCTGCTCCCGCCTCACATCACCTTCGCCATCGCCACCGCCGTGTCGCACATGCGGTTGGAGAAGCCCCATTCGTTGTCGTACCACGAGAGCACCGAGCAGAAAGTGCCGTCCAGCACCTTTGTCTGGTCCATGTGGAAGATGGACGAGTGCGGATCGTGGTTGAAATCGATGGAGACGTTGGGCTGGAGCGTGTAGCCGAGCACGCCCTTCAGCGCGCCGTTTGCAGCGGATTTGATGGCCTGGTTGATCTCGTC
>JBOFFB010000438.1:0-4179 GCA_051648385.1 Allobosea sp. | reverse complement strand
TTCCTTGAGCGTGGTGGCGATCCATTCGGTTTCCAGCTTGATGAAATCATCAGGATCGTTCGCGCTCATCGGCCCGCCGAAGATCACGGCTCCGGCGTGATGTGCCATCGTGTTGGGCAATGCATCACCGAACCGGGGTCGCCTGATGTCGAGGGCATGGCCGCGTTCGGCCAGAAGCCTTCCGACTCGACCGGGCGTCGAATGCTCCTGATGCAGGATGAGCAAGACAGGTTTCACAGAGGTTTCGGGCATCATTCAGGCATCAGATAACCGTTTGGCCCCGCCATCATCGGCAGATGCCTGAGGGATGGACACATCCAAAAGCCGTGCCAGCCGCTCCAGCATTGCCTCTTCGATTTCGCCGATCGAGCCATCAGCCTCGGCAACCATGGCCGCCTTGGCGATCAGTACGCCACGCTCGTCCGCTGTCCATGTCCGGCGGATGCGGGCAGCGACATCGTCCAGCCCTTCCTGATCAGGATCATCGAGGAAGGCCAAGGCGTCAGCCCTGTTGCCGATGTGAGCATCTGCGGCGCTTGCAAGCGCTGCGCGCTCGCTCTCACCCAGCGTACCGTCGGACTTCGCCAGCGTGGCCAGCAGCACGAGCGCATCATGGGCGCGCGATCCAGGCACATTGCCCTTCTGGCCTCGGCCATCGAAAGCCCCGATCAGGGAAAACAGTCGCGACATGGCAGACATGGTGCAGGTCCCTGACGGTCAGAAGGTCACGACCGAGCGGATCGATTTGCCGTCGTGCATCAGGTCGAAAGCAGTATTGATCTCGCTGAGCGGCATGGTGTGGGTGATCAGGTCATCGATATTGATCTTGCCCTCCATATACCAGTCGACAATCTTCGGCACATCGGTGCGCCCGCGTGCGCCACCAAACGCCGAGCCCGTCCAGACCCGGCCAGTCACCAGTTGAAACGGCCTTGTCGAGATTTCGGCGCCAGATGGTGCGACGCCGATGACAACGCTCATGCCCCAGCCGCGATGGCAGCACTCGAGCGCCTGTCGCATGGTTGTGGTGCTGCCGATGCACTCGAACGAGAAATCCGCGCCGCCGCCGGTGAGGTCAACGATGGCCTGCACGACCTTGTCGCGTCCAACCTCATCGGGATTGATGAAATGGGTCATGCCGAACTTTCGGGCCATCTCGGCCTTTGCCGGATTGAGATCGACGCCAATGATCTTGTCGGCACCGACCATGCGCGCACCCTGGATGACATTCAGCCCGATGCCGCCAAGCCCGAAGACGACCACATTCGCACCGGGCCAGACCTTGGCCGTGTAGATCACTGCGCCGATGCCGGTGGTGACGCCGCAGCCGATGTAGCAGATCTTGTCGAAGGGCGCGTCCTCGCGCACCTTCGCCAGCGCGATCTCGGGCAGCACCGTGAAATTCGAGAAGGTCGAGCAGCCCATGTAGTGAAAAACCTCATCACCATCACAACGGAAGCGGCTGGAGCCATCGGGCATCACGCCCTTGCCCTGGGTCGCCCTGATCGCGGTACAGAGGTTCGAGCGCTGCGACAGGCAGGTTTTGCAAGAGCGGCACTCAGGCGTGTAGAGCGGGATGACATGGTCGCCCACCTTGAGCGACGTCACGCCCGCGCCGACCTCGCGCACGATGCCCGCGCCCTCGTGGCCAAGGATGGCCGGAAACAGTCCTTCGGAATCCAGCCCTGACAGCGTGTACGCATCGGTATGGCAGACACCGGTCGCCATGACTTCGACCAGCACTTCGCCGGGCTTGGGGCCAGCCAGATCAATGGTCTCGATGGTCAGCGGCTTGTTGGCCTCCCAGGCGACGGCAGCGCGGGTTTTCATGGATGATGTCTTTCACTGGATGGATGACGGGGAAACTGACACAGATTTGAAGCCGAGACCAACTCAGGCGGCGTTCGCCCTGAGTGCATCGCAAAGGGCGGTGAAAGCCCGATCATTCTCATGCGGCAAGCCGATCGAGATACGCATGAAGCTCTCGAAGCCCGGATCGCGCCATTCGCGCACCAGCACACCGGCTGCTGCCATGGCCGCTGCCACCGGCACGGCATTGCGCCCCAAGTCGAACGAGATGAAATTCGCCCGCGATGGCATTGTCATCAGCCCGATGCCGCGCAGCCTTGCCCCCATGCGCTCACGCTCGCTGATCACGTCACCGATGCAACGATCCGAATAGGCCTGGTCTTCCAGCGCGGCAATGCCGGCATGCACCGCAAGCCGGTTGAGATTGAACGTCATCTTGACCTTGACCAGTGCCTCGGCAAGCTCGGCACTGCCTGCGAGCGCATAGCCCAGCCTGAGGCCAGCCAGCGCATAGGCCTTGGAGAACGTGCGGGTCGAGAGCCAGTGTCCGCGGCGGTTGGCGAGCAACGACAAGGCATCAGCGCCACCTTCGTGCAGGTTGAACTCGGCATAGGCCTCGTCCATGACCAGCAGCACATCATCCGGCACGCCATCCGCAAGGCGCTGGATGTCCTCCGGCGGCATCGGCGTGCCGCTCGGATTGTTGGGCGTGCAGGCAAACACCACGCGCGTGTTGCCATCGACAGCTGCAAGCAGAGCCTCGATGTCGGTGCTGCCATCACGGCGGATCGTCACCTGCCGGGCTTCCGCGCCCTGGATGGCAGCGCCGATGCGATAGCGCGGGAATGACGGCGTCTGCATCACCGCATTGTCGCCAGCCTCCAGCGTCATCACCGCGATCAGCGCAAGAATTTCATCCGAGCCATTGCCGATGACGATGCGGTTTGCCGGCACACCGCTGCGGGCCGCCAGCATCGCGGCCAGAGTTGCGGGCCGCGCTTCGGCATAACGATTGAGTCCGGCAGCGTGGGCCGCGATCCTCGCAATGACATATGGCGAGGGCGGATATGGGCATTCGTTGAGGTGAAGCATCGCCACATCAAGGCCGCGCCGTGCCAGCGTGTCGGCGGTGTCCATGGGCACAGCGCTGCCAAGGCGCATGACGGCGGGGCGGATAGCGTCTCGCATCGTTCAGGTCTTTCGCTGCGGTCAAGAACATCACCTTGCCCGATCTCCGCATGGAAATCGAGCACCCGCAGCCTGTCCCTTGATCGAACCGGCTGCCTTGATCCCGAACGCACCCGGCTTCCTGACGATTACTGGCAGCTGCGTAAAACCATATGTGGTTCAGGTTGCAAACCATGGGACCCGGCACGGCCAGACGCCCGGCCAGCAAAATGGCCGTGTCGTCCACACGGCTCTCGATTTTGATAGTGGCGACCCGGAAGGGATTCGAACCCCTGACCTACGGTTTAGGAAACCGTTGCTCTATCCTGCTGAGCTACCGGGTCACTTGAAAAATGTTTAGCACGATTTGCGCCTTGGTGAAGGGGTTAGAGCATTGCGCACAAAAGTGGGTGCCGGTTTTGTGAGTACGCAATGCTCTAACTTATCATAATCGATCATCTTTCCGCATTGAGATGGATTCCATCTCAATGCGGGATGAGCTAGAGTTGAACATCTCGTCAGAAAGCGCGCCGCTGCATGCCGAACGTGCGCATCATGCTCTTGTCGAATTTGACATTCTGCCGCACAGGCTGATGACCGAGACCATCGTCAAAGCGAGCTTTGCCCCATGTCTGCCACGATACTCGAATTCGCGCTGCTGGCGCTGGCGCTGTTCGCTGGTGGCGCAGCCACGGGTTTGCTCGCCGGCCTGTTCGGGGTTGGCGGGGGCGCGGTCATGGTGCCGGTGCTCTACGAAGTCTTCGGCGTAATCGGCGTGGCGCAGGAGGTTCGCATGCCGCTGTGCGTCGGCACCTCGCTGATGGCGATCATTCCGACCGCTATCGCGTCCTATCGCAAGCACCTCACCAAAGGGCTTGTCGATCAGGATATCCTCAAGCTCTGGATCGTGCCGGTACTCATCGGCGTCATCGCAGGAAGCCTCGTCGCCCGCTTTGCGCCGGCCGGGTTGTTCAAGATCGTGTTCGTGGTCGTCGCCGGGATTTCCACCGCACGGCTGCTGTTCGGCAACGACAGATGGAAGATTGCCGACAGCTTGCCGTCGAAGCTGATCATGCGGCTTTATGGCCTGCTCATTGGCGTCCTGTCTGCGCTGATGGGGATTGGAGGCGGCCAGCTCTCGAACATTTTCATGATGCTTTACGGCCGCAATATCCATCAGGCCGTCTCGACCTCCGCGGGGCT
>JBOFFB010000437.1:0-3491 GCA_051648385.1 Allobosea sp. | reverse complement strand
GCCGAAAGCGCCGACGGGGTACGGATTTTCATCGGCTCGGAGAACAAGCTGTTCTCGCTCTCAGGATCATCGCTGATCGCAGCGCCCTTCCGTGACAGCCGCCAGCAGATCGTCGGCGTCGTCGGCATCATAGGTCCGACAAGGCTCAACTACGCCCGCATCGTGCCGATGGTCGACTACACGGCGAAGGTGGTGTCGGAGATGATGCGAAAGCGGGAGGGGTGAGGAAGTTTGGTGGAGCCAAGCGGGATCGAACGAACGAGCTTGCACGCTTCTACACCGCAATCTGCGCCCTGATCTCGCTATAGTCCGCCCTGAGCCCCCGCGCCGAGCGCTCCACCAGTCCTGCCGCCGCCAACGCCTCGACATCCTCATGCACACGCTTGTAGTCGCGCTTCAGGCTGCGGGCGAGTGCAGCGATCGATGTTTCCGGGTGATGCCTCAGGTGCCTCACAAGCTCGAAACGTTTCGTTGTCATCACGGAAGCTAACGCGTCCCAGCTTGCGAAGGTGATGTGATCTTCTGAGACAATGTCACCGCATTCGACCCGCGAAGCTGCATCGAGAACACGCCGCTTGCTGTCCGCGAACGTCCCACCAACGTGGATATCGAGTTTGCTCATATGGGCTCTCCCCTCATGGCGACGATGTCAGCCTCGAAGTCGTCAAGAAGCTGGCCGAGTGAAACAAAGTTGTAGGGCAATTCAACCCCATCGACATGACGGTGGTCTCCCTTGCCGCGCTCGTTGTCATAACCAACAAGCCGTTCGCCTGGTTGTCCGTAAAACAAGCGATATTTCCAGCCATGTTCTGTTGGCGGCACCGGAGTTGGCACTTTCCAGACGACGATTTCGATGATCGCGCCATCTACCAAAATGCGCCGGTCACGGATCACCAAAAACGCCTTCATATGGCGAATGATGCCATAAATGGACGAAAGCGTCAAATTCGATCAGAGCAGACCCAAAGACACGAAAGCCGCCCATCAGGCGGCCTTTCGAAGGTTTGGTGGAGCCAAGCGGGATCGAACCGCTGACCTCCTGCATGCCATGCAGGCGCTCTCCCAGCTGAGCTATGGCCCCATAAAGGTACCACCTTGGGGTGTGGCACCGATTGTCTGCTTCAGGCGTCGAACAACTGCATGATGCGGAGCGCTCAATACACGCCCCGCCGCCACGCATCAAGTGGATTGCATCAAGTCTCTTCGTCGTCGACGATATCACCGTCGATCAGGTCGGCGACGTCATCCTCGTCTTCGTCTTCTGCTTCGAGGAAAGTATCATCTTCCTCGTCCGCGACGATGTCCTCGTCGATATCCTCGACGGCAACCTCTTCCTTGGCACCAGCTTCCGGCGCATCGGCTTCTTCGAGAGCGACCAGCTCGACGGGAGCGGCTTCGACCTCTTCCTCGTCTTCTTCATCGCGTATGGGTGCCTTGGCCTGCGGCTCGAAATAGGCGCGCGGGTAGGCTTGGCCCGAATAGGGCGAGACAACCGGATCGCGGTTGAGGTCGTAGAATTTGCGGCCCGTGACGGGGCAAACGCGTTTGATACCGAGTTCCGGCTTGGCCACGGTTGTGCTTCCTGACGTGTGGAGTTCTGTAAGGTTGGCTGGCGTTAGTCCTTCAGCGCCGGTTCTGTCAATCATTTTCCGGACTGAACTGAGGCGGCTATGGTGGCGAAAGGGTGTTCTGCGTGTTAAGCGGCCTGAGTGTTGGCTCACAAGAGCCGCCCTTCCGCTCCGGCTTTGGTGATTGCCACTTGTCACACAACCCACAACACAACGCACCACGCCCGGCCTCGTCATCACGTGCCGCAGCCCTCAGAGGCACGGTGCGCGTGCCGGGCGACAAGTCGATCTCGCATCGCTCCATGATTTTCGGCCTGCTCACTGTGGGAGAAACCCGCATTTCTGGCCTGCTCGAAGGCGAGGACGTGCTGCGCACTGCCGAGGCCGCCCGCCAGCTTGGGGCCCGTGTGGTGCGCGAGGGTGATGGTCTCTGGGTGGTGCAGGGCGTCGGCGTCGGTGGCCTGCAGCAGCCTGCCGCCGTGCTCGATTTTGGCAATGCCGGCACGGGCTCGCGCTTGATGATGGGGGTCTGCGGCTCGCATCCGATCACCACGACCTTCGACGGTGACGCATCGTTGCGCAAGCGGCCCATGCGGCGCATCCTCGATCCATTGCTGAAAATGGGCGTCACAGTGGCGGCACAGATGGACGGCGGGCGCGTACCGCTGACCTTGCAGGGTCCGGACGAGTGCGTGCCGATCACCTACGCAACGCCCGTGGCGTCAGCGCAGGTCAAGTCTGCGGTGCTGCTGGCCGGGCTCAACGCGCCTGGGCTGACCACCGTGATCGAGGCCGAGGCAACGCGCGACCACACCGAGAAGATGCTGCGCCACTTCGGTGCCGAGGTCACGGTTGAACCTTACGGCGCGCATGGCCGCAAGATCACGCTTGTCGGCCAGCCGGAACTTCGCCCCGCGCCAATCGTGGTCCCGGCCGATCCGTCATCGGCAGCGTTTCCGATGGTGGCTGCACTGATCACGGCGGGTTCGGACATCATTCTGGAGAGCGTGATGATGAACCCGTTGCGCACCGGGCTGATCACCACGCTGCGCGAAATGGGCGCTTCGATCACCGTGGAAAGCATCGGCAACGAAGGCGGCGAGGAGGTCGCGACCTTGCGCGTGCGGCATTCGGAGCTCTGCGGCGTCACAGTGCCTGCCGAACGTGCGCCTTCGATGATCGACGAGTACCCGGTCCTTGCCGTGGCGGCGGCGTTTGCCTCTGGCATCACCCGCATGCAGGGTTTGCACGAACTCCGTGTCAAGGAATCGGACCGGCTCGCCGCTGTGGCGGCAGGGTTGACCGAAGCGGGCGTAGAGGCTGCCATCGATGGGGATGATCTTGTCGTCTCGGGTGGTGCTGGCCACGTGCGTGGTGGCGGCATGGTTGAAACGCATCTTGATCACCGCATCGCCATGAGTTTCCTGATCATGGGCATGGCCTCGGAAAAGCCGGTGAGTGTCGACGATCGCGACACGATTGCCACCAGCTTTCCGACCTTTCTTGCCATGATGAATGGCCTTGGCGCGAGTATTGCCTGATGATGACACCTCGTCTCGTGTTGGCCATCGACGGGCCTGCCGCTTCGGGCAAGGGCACCTTGGCCAGGAAACTCGCGGCTCACTATGGCTTGCCTCATCTCGACACAGGCCTGTTGTACCGTGCCACAGCCCGCGCGCTGCTCGACCAGGGCCAGCCACTCTCCGACAACGTGGCTGCCCTCAAGGCGGCGCAAGCGCTTGCGACTGCCAGCCTTGACGAGGCGCGGCTGCGTGGTGCCGAGATGGGCGAGGCGGCGTCCGTGGTCGCGGCGATCCCCGCCGTGCGGGCCGCGCTCGTGGATGTCCAGCGCCGATTCGCTGCCCAGCCCTCGGGCGCAGTGCTCGATGGCCGAGACATCGGTACGGTGATCTGCCCCGATGC
>JBOFFB010000436.1:0-5298 GCA_051648385.1 Allobosea sp. | reverse complement strand
GGCACGCTGACGGTGCATCAGTCGACGCAGGCCCCGCACATGATGCAGGGCGTGTTCGCCAAGCAACTGCGCATGAACGAGGGTGATGTCCGCGTCATCTGCAAGGATGTCGGCGGCTCGTTCGGCATCAAGGTGCATGTCTACCCGGATGAGGTGGCCGTGGCGGCGATGTCGCGCATCCTCGGGCGGCCCGTAAAGTTCATCGCCGACCGTTTCGAGAGTTTTGTGTCGGACATCCACGCGCGCGATCACCGCATCACCGGCAAGATCGCCGTGATGAACGATGGCCGCATTGTCGGCTTCGACATCGAGGACTTGACCGGCATCGGGCCATACTCGGTCTATCCGCGCACCAGTGCCATCGAGGGCAACCAGGTGGTGAACCTGTGCGGCGGGCCTTATGATTTTGCGCATTACCGCTGCAGCACCACTGTCGTGCTCCAGAACAAGGCACCGACCTGCCAGTATCGCGCCGTGGGCCACCCTATCGCCACCACTGTCACCGAAGGCCTTGTCGATCTGGCTGCCGAGGCGCTCGGCATGGATCCGATCGCGATCAGGCGGCTGAACCTGATGAAAGATGATGCCTATCCGTGCTCATCGCCTGCGGGCATGAAGTTCGAAGGCCTGTCGCACCATGCTTCGCTCGACAAACTGCTCGCCATGGTGCCGGTCGAGCGACTACGCGCTGATCAGGCGGAAGCGCGCACGCGCGGGGTTTATCGTGGGCTCGGGTTTGCCAGCTTCATCGAACTCACCAACCCGTCGCCCTTCATGTACGGAATCGGCGGGGCGCGCATTTCGGCGCAGGATGGCTGCACCGTGCGGATGGACCCTGATGGCTCGCTGATCGCGCTGTCCGGCGTGACCGAGCAAGGGCAGGGCACAGAGGGCATCCTTGCGCAGATCGTGGCGCACGGGGTCGGCGTCAGCGTCACCAGCGTCAAGGTCATCACCGGCGACACGCAAGTCACGCCCTATGGCGGCGGCACATGGGCGTGCCGTGGTGCGGGCATCGGCGGGGAGGCCGCGTTGCAGGCCGCCATCGCGCTGAAAGACCAGATTTTGGGCGTGGCGGCGATCATGCTGCAGGCCGATGTCGATGCGCTCGACGTCGTCATGGGCCATGTCGTCGAACGCGCCACTGGTACGAGCCGCCTGTCGCTGGCCGAGCTTGGGCGGCTGGTCTATTTCCGCGGCGATACCTTGCCGAAGGATATGCCGCGCGAGTTCGTGCAGACCCGGCATTTCATCACCAAGGAATATCCGTTCGCCTTCACCAATGGCATCCAGGCGAGCTGGCTGGAGGTCGATGTCGACACTGGCATGGTCAAGCTGCTGGAACACTGGGTGGTCGAGGATTGTGGGCGGGTGATCAACCCGATGCTGGTTGATGAGCAGGTGCGCGGCGGTGTGGTGCAAGGCATCGGCGGCGCGCTCTATGAGCACTGCATCTATGACGACGGCGGCCAGCTTCTGACCACCACCATGGCCGACTACATGGTGCCTATGGCCGCCGAGATGCCGGACATTCATGTCGGCCATGTCGAGACGCCGACAAGAGAATCGCTCCTCGGGGCTAAGGGTGCGGGCGAGGCCGGCACTGCGGGTGCGCCTGCGGCCATCATGAACGCCATCAACGATGCGCTTTCCCCCTTCAAGGCCAAGGTTTTCGCGCAGCCCTTCACGCCAGATCGCATCTTGCGCGCACTGAAACGATATTGAACACTGAACCCAAACGCGGGACCGCACAAAGCGGCCCATTTCCCGGAGGAAACCAGATGACCAAGCTGACACGTCGCACCTTGATGGCCGGAGCCGCAGGCACCGCCGCCATTCCACTCTTCAACATCCGCGCCAGCGCGCAATCGGCGCTGACCATCCAGATCGGCGCGAGCCACCCCGTGCAGAACATGTGGGTCTCGATGATGAAGGAAGTGATGCAGCCCGAGGTCGACAAGTTCCTGCGTGACAACGGCAACACCCACCGCGTCACCTGGCGCGAAGCCTATGGCGGCACGCTCTACAAATTCCAGGACACGATGGAGGCCGTGCGCGACAACCTTGTCGACATCGGCTTCGTCGGCACGCTCTGGGAAAGCTCGACGATGCCGCTCCAGAACCTGACATACTTCACGCCATTTTCGGGTGGCGATCACGGCATGGTGGCCAACGCATTCGAACGACTGAACGACACCTTGCCTGCGCTGTCAGACAGCTGGGCCAAGCTCAACATGGTTTCGGTTGGCTCGTTCGTCACCGACACTTACCATCTGTGGACCAAGTTCCCGATCAACTCGCTGGACGACCTCAGGAACAAGAAGATCAGTGCACCCGGCACGTCAGCGAACTGGCTGAACGGCACTGGTGCGACCCCGGTTGATGGCGCGTTGACGACATACTACACAGACATCCAGACCGGTGTCTCGGACGGAGCGATCTCGTTCTTCGTCGGCATCCTGCCGACGCGCGTGTTCGAAGTGGCGAAGTACATCACCAAGGTCGATCTTGGCTCCATGTATGTCGGCGGCATCGGCGTCAACCGCGAACGGATGCTCAAGTTTCCGCCAGTGGTGCAGAATGCGATCCGCGCCGGGGGCAAGGCCGCGACCGCTGCCCACATCACGAACGTATCGGCACGAATTGCGTCCTCCGAAGCGGAAATGGTCTCCAAGGGTGCCATCGTCTCGACGTTGCCTGCAGCCGACCGTGAGCGCTGGATCAAGGGCCTGCCGAACATTGCCAAGACCTGGGCTGACACCTCCGGCCCTGCGGCGCGCGACATGATGAAGTCGTATTTCACCACCCTGCGCGGCACGGGCTTTGCGCCACCACGCGCCTGGGACCAGGAAGCCTGAGCAAGGCTCCACCCTCTATTGTCATCCCCGGTGCGCCAAGGGCGCGGGAAGGGGATCCACCTCGCGCGAGAAGATGGATCCCCTTACCGACCCTTTGGGCGCCGGGGATGACACCTGAATTACCCATCGTTGCGAAAGCTGGCCAATGTCCGAAAACACCGATCTCGCCGCCATCGAGGCGGGTGGACCGAAAGCGCCGCTCGACCTTCTTGGCGGCTTTGCCAACATCATCGCTGCAATCGGCACCACGTGGACCTTCGCGCTGATGTTCCTGATTGTGGCTGACGTGATCGGGCGCAGCTTCTTCTCCTTGCCGATCACAGGTGTTGCTGAGATTGCGGCGCATTCCATCGTCGCCATCGTCTTCCTGCAACTCGCCTCCGCCGTGCACGCCAGGCGCATGACTCGGGCGGATTTCCTGATCGACATGATCCTCAAAAGCAGCCCATCTTTGGGCCGCGCCATCGAGGCGTTCTTTCTTGCCGTCGGCTGCGTGGTCATGCTGTTGATTGCCTACGCGACGTGGAAGCCGATGATGGTGGCTTACACGGGCAACGAGTTCTTCGGGGTGCAGGGCATCTTCACCATCAAGACCTGGCCGCTGCGTGCGACCATCCTTGGCGGGTCGGTGCTGACGGCGGTAGTGTTTGCCGTGCAGGCCATCCAGGAGGCGGCCCTCATCGGTAAATCTCCGCGGGCAGGAGCGCGCTGATGGAACCGATCACCATCGGATTTATGCTCATCGGCGTGATGATCATCCTCATCGTGCTGGGCATGCACATCGGTCTCGTGCTGTTTTCGCTGGGGGCCATCGGCATCTGGCTGATCCGCGACAACATGGAACTCGCGTTCCGGATGACGGCGATCACCGCTTATTCCGGCATCCAGGATTACCTCTTCGCCACCATTCCGCTCTTTGTGCTGATGGGCCTGCTGGTCTCGGTGTCGAATGTCGGCAAGGACACGTTCGATGTGGCGCAGGAGCTGCTGAAGCGCGTCCGGGGGGGGCTCGGCATGGCGACGGTCGCCGCAAATGCGGTGTTTGCTGCCGTGACCGGCGTGTCGATTGCGTCTGCTGCCGTGTTCACGAAGGTGGCCGTGCCGGAAATGCTGCGCCACGGCTACACCATGCGCTTTGCCACCGGCACGGTCGCAGGCTCATCAATCCTCGGCATGTTGATCCCGCCATCGCTTTTGATGATCATTTACGGCGTGCTGGCGGAGGTCTCCATCGGCAAGATGTTCCTCGCTGGCGTCATTCCCGGTGTGCTCATTGCCATCGGTTTCGCCGTGATGATCTTTGTCATGGCGTCGTACTTCCCGCATCAGGTGATGAAAGATCCGTCACGCGGGCAGGCGCTTGCCAACGCGGCTCCGTCCATGAGCCGGGGTGAGATGATGGGCAAGTCATTGCCGATCATGGCGCTGGTGGCGCTGATACTCGGCGGTCTCTACACAGGTTACTTCACGCCTACCGAAGCCGGTGGTGTCGGCGCGTTCGGCGCGCTGTTGATCGCTGTTGTCAGACGGCGGCTCGATTGGCCGAAACTCTGGCGCATCCTGACCGAAACGGGGCATGTCTCGGTCTCGATCCTGTTCCTGCTGATTGCGGCCGGGCTTTACTCGCGCATGCTGTCGCTGGCCGGGTTGCCGAACGCCATCGGCGACATGGTGACCACACTCGGGCTTGGGGCATACGGGTTCCTGCTGGTCTACGTGGTGATTATCCTGCTGCTCGGCATGCTGCTGGATTCGTCATCGATTCTCCTGATCATGGTGCCGATTGCCGCGCCCATCGCCACGGGGTTCGGCTTCGATCTCATCCACTTCGGCATCATCACCATCATCGCGGTGGAAGCAGGGCTGCTGACGCCGCCATTCGGGATTTCAGTGTTCACGGTGAAGGCGACGCTTGCCGACAAGTCGGTCGGGATCGAAGAGATATTTGCCGGTGCATTGCCGTTCGTCGCGGTCATGCTGGTGGCGTTGCTGATGATCGCGGCGGTGCCATGGCTGGCGACGGCGTTGGTCAACTAGAGCATTGCGCACAAATTGGGTACCGGTTTTGTGAGTACGCAATGGTCTATCGTATTTTGATCGATCATCCCGCATTGAGATGGATTCCATCTCAATGCGGGATGATCTAAGGCGCGTTTTTCGCCTTCCTCGATCGAGTGGGGCAGGTTAGCACTGTTCGTGCTGGCCGGAGTTTTGCCCGATGTCCGAGAAGACCCTGCTTCTCAAAAATGCCCTCGTGCTTGCCACCATGGACGATGACAGGCGCGAGATCGCCGATGGCGCGGTGCTGGTTCGCGGGCCTGAAATCATCGCGGTCGGGACCACGGCCGATGTGGTTGCCGCGCATCCCGGCGCTCACGACGAGGTGATCGACCTCACCGGCCATGTGTTGCTGCCGGGCCTCGTCAACACGCACCACCAC
>JBOFFB010000435.1:0-3522 GCA_051648385.1 Allobosea sp. | reverse complement strand
TCGAAGTGATGACAAAAAAGCAGTTAATAGACCGTCTATCAGCCAAGTCTACTTAACTGTCGGTCATGGGAAACGATGTATGCGACTTGGGATGCCCAAGCTCGTCATCGACAAGTTGCGCCGCTGGTAACCGTCCGGTAATGGCCCTGATCAGCTAATCTTGCCTCGGTTTTTGGCGAGTGCTGCCTTTCCAGCAGTCCTGCGACCCGCGAGTTTGGCGATGCGCTTGTTGATGTCTGCAAGCCTGATGTCCTCGGGATCGAAGACGCGGCCATACCACTGGATGAGGTTCTGGCGCTCTGGATGGCGGGGTTTGGTCATGGCTTCGAGGAAGTTTTCGAAGCCTGGCCAACCGCCGCAGTCTTCCGGAGGGGCGCGGCGGGAGCCGTCGATGAAGCGGGGATAGCCGTGGGCGGGATTGGCCGCGCCGACGGCCTCGATCTGGATCGTGTGCTCCCAGTTGTCGCCGAAGTCGTAGGTGTAGGCGAAGGTCTTGAAGCCGTTGTCGATGACCGTGCCGAGCTTCATGTTCTTCGCGTCTGCGACCTTGATCCAGTCTCCGCCGTCTGGGTCGGGGATGCCGTAGTGGCGCTCTTCGCCGCGCTTGCCGATATCGAACTGGAAGAGGTGATAGTTCTCGAACAGCATGACGGCCTGGATGACTTCGTGCAGAACCTTGAGGCTGCAGGTGAGCGGCGCCTCGACACGCCGCCAGATCACGGGTTTGATGTCGTTGAGGGTGATCTTGATGCGGGCGATGCGATCAGTGTGTGACGTCTGCTGGCTCATGCGCCAAATCTAGCGGCGTCGTTCCTTTTTGGCCAGTTCCGGTTCTTGGTAGTCCCGTTGTTGTCGAGTTTCCACGGCAGGAGCTCGCTGATGCGGTTGATCGGGTGACTGGCAATGACCGCGAGAACATCCCGGAGATAGGCCTGTGGATCAAGGCCGTTGAGCTTGGCCGTCTCGATCAGGGTGTAGAGGATGGCCGCCCGGTCCCCTCCTGTGGATGACCCCGCAAAGAGCCAGTTCTTGCGCCCCAACGCGAGCGGCCGGATCGCGCGCTCCGCAGGATTGTTGTCAATCTCCAGACAGCCGTCGGCAGTGAAGCGCAGGAGCGCCTCCCAGCGTGATGTCGCATAGCGGATCGCCCTGGCCAGTTCGCTCTTGCCGGAGAGCTTGAGCAGCGTGGCATCAAGCCAGGTCCGAAGGCTTGTGATGAGTGGGAGCGCCTGCTGCTGCCTGATGAGCCGACGCTCATCCGGCGGTTTGCCGCGAATGCCAGCTTCAATCTGGTAGAGGTCGCCGATCCGCGTCAGCGCCTCCAGCGCCAGTGGCGACGATGTCGCATTATGGATGTCGAAGAACTTCCGCCGGACATGGGCCCAGCAGGCAACTTCGGTGATCGTCGCAAGCGCTTTGGTGCGCGGATCGGTGCGGGCCGGATCGTAGAGATCATTGAAGCCGGCATAGCCATCGGCGTGCAGATGGCCGCTGAAGCCCTTGAGATGGGCGCGGCAATGCTCGCCCCTCCTGTCCGGCGTATAGCGGTAGATGACGGCGGGAGCGGCTTCACCGCCGTGGGGCCGTTCGTCCCGCAGATAGACCCAGAGCCGACCGGTCGCGGTCTTGCCGGTGCCGGGAGCCAGCACTGGAACAGGGGTATCATCAGCATGCAGGACCTTGCCTGCCATCACGTGCGAGCTGACAGCCTCCGCCAGCGGCGTGAGCAGCGCTGACGCCGCGCCGACCCAGTCCGCCAGCGTTGAACGGTCGAGATCGACGCCTTCGCGGCTATATATCTCCGACTGGCGGTAAAGCGGCAGGTGATCGGCGTACTTCGACACCAGCACATGGGCCAGCAGTCCCGGCCCCGCTCGCCCGCGCTCGATCGGCAGCGGCGGCATCGGAGCCTGCGTGATCGCCTCGCAGATCCGGCAGACAATCTTGGGGCGGATATGCCTGATCACCTTGAACAGCGTGACGCGCTCCAGCACTTCCGTCTCATCCTGTCCAAGCTTGCGCAGCGTGCCGCCGCAGGACGGACAGCCGCAGCCAAGATCACCACCCGGCGCCGATGATGGCCAATGCATGATCTCTTCGCGCGGCAGGTGATCCGGAAGCGGCTTGCGGGCTGGCTTCTCCCTTGGAATGGACGTCTCCGGGGCGGCCCGCGCCTGGATGACCTCCGCCGCGCCGTTATCGCCCTCGAACTCCTCCAGCATCAGCTCCAGCTGGTGGATCGCAGCATCAAGCTTCTCGGACGAGGACCCAAACTGCATGCGCCGCAGCTTGGCGAGCTGCGCCTTCAACTTCTCGATCATCAGCACATGGACCGTGTTCTCGGCCCGAAGCACTGTCAGCATCGCCTTCAGCGTAGCGACGTCGTCTGGAAGATCGTGAACCTTTGGCGTCATGATGTTGACGACAATACTGCCATCCAGAACTGTAAGCTATTGAATCAATGTCGATCTTGACCAAAGCACCGGGCTATGAGTCAATGTCGGCGCGCCTCATATCGCCAGCTGCGGCTGATCCGTGCGGATTGGCGCGCGCCAGTCGATGCCCTCCAGCAGCATCGACAATTGCGCTGGCGTCAACCGCACCACGCCCTCCCGTGTCACCGGCCAGATGAAGCGGCCCCGCTCCAGACGCTTGGCAAAAAGGCAAAAGCCCTGGCCGTCCCAGGACAGAACCTTCACCAGATCTCCCCGCTTGCCGCGGAAGACAAAGAGATGACCCGAGAACGGATTCTGCTTCAGCGCCTCCTGCGCCAGGCCGGCCAGTCCATCAAAGCCCTTGCGCATATCTGTCGGACCCATGGCGAGATAGACGCGCACACCCGCCGGGATCGCGATCATCGCGACGACAGTGCCGTCAGCACGCGACCAAGCGCAGCAGCGTCCACATCTCTGTCCACCCGCAGCTTCACGCCGCCCGCAAGCTCGATCTCGATCAGGCCCGCGCCGCACGGCCCACGCTGCTGAGGCAAGGGATCATCTGCAGAAAAAGGCGGCATCGGCATCGGCGGGGCCACAGCCGAAGGCAATGTCAGCTCCACCGGCAGCAGCAAAGGCGCGGGCACCCCGCCGCCAAGCTCGCCGAGCTTCGCCTGCCGCCGCCACGTGAACACCAGGCTCGCCGCAACCCCATTCCGCCGCGCCACAGCCGATACCCGCGCGCCAGGCAAAAAGCTCTCGTCAACAATCCGGACCTTGTCCTCGTATCGCCAACGTCGGCGACGCTCAACGCCCGTCAGCACCTCACATCGAACCATCCCAATGACCTTAAAGCTAGACTTAAGGTCACACCGTTCGTGGAAACACATCACCCGCGCAAGGCGGCCAGCACCGGACGCTTACGCAATGTCAGCTTCTGATGAAACTGTGGGAACGACCAATGTGAATGGTTACTGTCCGCTATCGGCCAGAAGTCCCCGGTCTAACTCGCATTGAACCTTTAACAAGAGTGACGACCTACGGTGTGTTCACTTCAAGCTGACCTGCGGGCTGCGGCAAAAGGCTC
>JBOFFB010000434.1:0-2784 GCA_051648385.1 Allobosea sp. | reverse complement strand
CAAACGCCTTCAGCGTGATGCCAACCGCGCTCTCACGAGCGTTAAAGATTATTTCTCCGTAATTGCCCGGTTTCAGAGCAATCGTCACGTCGGCTGTGCGTGCAAAGAGGGCTGCCTGCAGCTCAACTGTGTTTGAAACAACAACGATACGTCCAGACATTTTCTCGGTACTCCAACCTCGGTGATACATGAGTGTCGAAAGACTTAATTCTCCGACCACACCTCCATCGATACTTGATAAAATAAAAATTCTCGTTTGTTGTTCCTGTTCAATTTTCTACGAAATTTGTACCTGTAGATTGTGACATTCTTAACGATCATTATTAACCATTTTTTTAACCGGTTCTTCGATCAAATCTTTTCGCGTCAATTATCAGGCCGTCTTGGCATTGCTGGCTCCGCTGATGGAAACGGTTCATTCACCATCCGTGCTTACGGTAAGGACCTAGCCGGGCGATCGCTGCTCGCTGCGTACGAGTTATTAGATGGCGTCCCAAACCGAAAATGCGGATAATGTCGTTGATCGCACCATGCGAGAGACACGTATGATGTGGGTTCACGTTGCTGTCTTTTCGGCAGTGGTAAACATTCTCATGCTGACCGGTTCAATATATATGATGCAGGTCTATGACCGCGTCCTCGCAAGCGGCTCTATCGCCACGCTGGTCGGCCTTTCTCTAATTGCGCTTCTGGCCTATGCACTGCAGGGCTGGCTCGACCATATCAGGCTAAAGATGCTAGGCCGAATCGGTGGGGCCGTCGATGCCGCACTGTCTCCATTGACGTTACGTGCAGCCATGACTGTGCCTCTGCATGGATCGAACCCAGTCGATGCGATGGCACCCTTTCGCAACCTTGCGGCGCTGCGCGGCTTTCTCGGCAGCCTTGGACCCACCGCGTTCCTCGATATGCCGTTCATGCCCTTGTTTCTGGCGGTCTGCTTCCTGCTGCATCCTTGGCTTGGATGGCTAGCGGTCGGTGGTATGGGCACCATTCTTTGCCTCGCCATTCTGGCGGAACGGATCAGCACGAAGCCGGGGCTGCAGGCGCTGCGCAGCAATGCCGAGCAAACGGCGATGATCGAGACCGGTCGGCGCAATGCCGAGGCCATCTCCGCGCTTGGGATGCGCTCGCATTTCGCGCGCCGCTTCGATGCGGTCCACAACCGGCATGTGGATGACTCGATGCAACTGACAGAGCGGTCAGGCGGGGTCGGCTCGCTGGCCAAGATGTTCCGGTTCGTGCTGCAGTCAGCTGTCCTCGGCCTTGGGGGCTATCTCGTGATCCGTGGAGAGATGTCGGGCGGCGCGATGATTGCCGCCTCCATCGTCACCGCCCGTGCGCTGGCGCCGGTTGAATTGGCAGTCGGTCACCTCAAGGCCTTCATCGCCGCCCGGGAGGGATTGTCGCGCCTGAAGGCCTCCCTGCCAGCGCATGAGCACGCGCCCCTGTCGCTGGCCCTGCCCCCGCCTTGTCGATCGCTCAGTGTGGAGGATATTGCCATCGTTCCACCCGGCGGGCGGTACGCCATCGTCAACGGCGTGACTTTCTCGCTTGAGGCCGGCGAGGCGCTAGGCCTGATCGGGCCTTCGGGATCCGGGAAATCATCCGTGGCGCGCGCCCTCGTCGCGGTTTGGCCCACGGTGCGCGGCCTCGTGCGCCTCGACGGCGCGGTCATGTCGCAATGGGACCCCGACATGCTGGGCCGCTCGATCGGCTACCTGCCGCAGGATGTCGAGTTGTTTCCCGGCACCATCGCCGAGAATATCGCCCGCTTCGACCCTGACGCAACCCCTGACAAGGTCCTCGCAGCCGCCAGTCATGCTGGCGCACATGCCATGATCGTCGGGTTTCGTGACGGCTACGAAACCCGAATCGGCGAAGGTGGTGCGGCCTTGTCTGGGGGGCAGCGGCAGCGGATCGCACTTGCGCGCGCGCTTTACGGTGAGCCGTTCCTGGTGGTGCTCGATGAGCCGAACTCCAGCCTTGATGCCGAAGGTGATGATGCGCTTGCAGCCGCCGTCCGTGGCGTCAAGGCGCGGCGCGGTGTGGTCGTGGTGATCACGCACCGCCCTGCGGGACTTTCCTGTGTGGACCAGGTCGGCATCATCGTTGGAGGGCGCCTTCAGGATTATGGCCCCCGCGACGTCATATTGAAGCGTGCGGGCGTGGCACAAGGTGCCCATGCAGCGCCGTCGGCTCCAGCTCCCATCCAGCCTGAGGGCACCGCAACCGGTCTTTCACAGGGCAACGCGGCCCAGCAAGAATCGGCCCTTGGCCAGGCCACGGACATCTGGCAACAGGCCCCGGCGCCAGATCATGATGCTGATCGGGTCGCCCGTCTGCGTGCAATGGCCAACCGGATGAAGGCCCACGCCGCCATGCGTGCAGATATCCTCGACAAGCTAGAAGTCCCCGACAAGAAAGAGGCGGGCTGATGGCCTCACGTTCACCATCGCATAGGGTCTCATCAGAAGATGCGTCCGCGCACGCAGTAGGCGCGCATGGCCGCCGCGTGATGCGCCTGGCCCGCGCTGGCTATGCAGGCCTTGCCCTGTTCTTGGGCACGGTTGGCGTTTGGGCGGTCGTTACCCCGATGTCTGGCGCCGTGATCGCGTCAGCGACCTTCATGGCCGAGAACCGCGTGCGCCAGTTGAGGCATCCCACGGGGGGTGTCGTGAGCGCGCTGCATGTCCGGGAAGGGAGCCATGTCCGCGCCGGCGACGTGCTGCTTAGGCTCGACGAGACGATCGCCAGGACATCCTTGCAGATCATTAGCTGGCA
>JBOFFB010000433.1:0-3648 GCA_051648385.1 Allobosea sp. | reverse complement strand
GCCGCCTGCCGGGCCGCCCTGCCACAGGCCAATCCGGGCATCTACCTGACCTCGTCGCTTGGCATAACCTTGCCGTTCAACCTCGTGGCGGGCATCCCGATCTACTACGAATATGCGCGCTGGCTTTATGGCTGAAGCCTGCAAGGGCGCTAAACAAATCCTCAAGCATTGCAGGCATGGTGTGTGGGTTGCCGAACCATGATCTCCGGCAGTCATTCGAGTCCGCCATGCCCGTGAACGTCGTCGCCGCCATCCAGAGCCAGATGCTGCAGACATTGCTGCAAGCCATGCAGTCAGCTGACCAGCAACTGAAGGCTGGCCAGATGGTCGAAGCGAAGTTCATGGGCTGGTCCGGCATATCATCCAAGGATGTCGCTGAAAACGGCAAGCCGTCCCTGTCTGAAGCGCTTGTCCAGATTGGAGGCAAGCCTACCGCACTGCTGATCGAGGCCACGCCGGAGCGACAGGCCCGCATGCAGCCCGGCACGATTCTGACGCTGCACGTCGACAATGCCGCAAGCGAGGGCAACCCGGCCACGCTCAGGCTCATTGCCATCCAGCCACCTCGCGTTACGCCCTCAGGACCCGGTGCGCAGGTGAATGGTGGTGCAACCTTGCAAGGCACATTGCAGCCAACAAAGGCCAGTGTGTCTGCACCCGAGGCAGCACGTGTTGCAGCCGGTCCGATTGTCGGCGCGGCACTTGCGCGCCAGAACGGCCTTGGCCCGCTGTTTGCCGACCTTGATGCGATGGTCCGCGCGCCCGCGCCATTGCCAGCATCGGTTGCAAGTGCGGCAGCGCTCGTGCTTGGCCTGCGCACAGACGCCGATGCCATCGAAGGTCAGCCGGCAACACTGAAGGCGGCTGTTGAAACGTCCGGCCTGCTGCATGAGGCCATGTTGGCGAAAGGCAAGCGAGCAGAGGCATCGCATGATCTGAAAGGCGCGCTGATCGTGCTCCGGCAGACGCTGCGGGACGCGCTGGCATCGCTGGACGTCTTTGGCGGCAGTCAAGCACCAGCGGACAACGAAGACGCGGCAACGGCTCGTCAGCTTGCCAGAACCCTTGCCCAAATTACCACCGATTTGCCAGGATCAGCGCGCCCGCCAGCGCCGACGCGTGACGGCCTGCCGGTACCACAAGCCATGAGCGCACCCAGCATTGTCGCCAGCGACAGCGCAGCCACCATGATGACCAAGGCACTGGAGCGCACCGAAGGAGCGATTGACCGGCTCAGCATCAGCCAGTTCGCCTCCTTGCCTGCCGCCAGCGATGCCAGCCAGGGCGTGCCGACCAATCGCTGGTTCACTGAGCTGCCGCTGGCGCTCAACGGGCAGACCGCCGTGCTGCCGCTGGAGATCGAGGAAGACCACGGCGGTGGCGCAGCCAACGGCCCGCAAGGCAAGCTCTGGCGGGTGCGCTTTGCACTCGATGTCGAGCCGATGGGCCCGCTGCACGCCATGGTGACCTTGCAGGGCCGGGCCATCGGCGTCACGGTCTGGGCCGAACGCGATGCGACCTCGCAACTGGTGCGCGACCATGCCCCGGACTTGAAAGCTGCCCTTCTCGACAACGATTTCGACAATCCGCAGATCGAGGTGCTCGCAGGGCAACCGATGAAGCGGGCAAGCCATGCCGGACACTATCTGGATCGCCGCTCATGAGCATGGCTGGCCGCTACCGCCCCGACCCGCGCCGACGCATGGCAGTGGCGCTTGAGTATGACGGCTCGTCCGCGCCGCGTGTCACCGCCAAGGGTCAGGGCGAGGTCGCCGAGAAAATCATCGAAACCGCGCGGGAAGCCGGTGTGCCTGTCGAGGAAAATGCGCTGCTCGCTCAGGCGCTGGCATCGGTTGAACTTGACGAGCACATCCCTGAAGATCTCTACAAGGCCGTGGCACAGGTCATCGGCTTTGTGCTCAAGCTGAGACAGCGCGTGCGCTGAGGCGCCAGAGGCCGGTGTAATGCCCGCTTAACCAGCCTCACCGACGCTTCCTTAAGCGCTGACTGCTAACCGTCCAGCATGGCTGACGTGCTCGATCACAATCGCAAATGGACCACGGCCCTCGACCACACGGCGCTGGCGCACAAACTTGGATTCATCGATGTCGTCGCTGTTGGCTCGACGGATGTCATCGCGCGGCAGCTTGATCTTGCCCAATATGCACACATGCAGGCCGCGTTTGACGATCTGGCCGGTCGTGCCGAGACTGCCAACCCATTCATGTCGCCAGCGCTTGTCATGGCTGCTGCGGCGGGGCTGGCTGCGCGCAAGATCGTTGTGCTCGCCGCCTTCGACGGCTCCGATCCAGACCGGCTGCTTGGCGCATGGTGTCTCAGGCGGCAACGCGATGTCTGGTCGGCAGGTTGCGAGGTTCTACAGGCACCTATCCTGCCGCGTTACGAGTGCCTTTCGTCACCAGTCCTGGACAAGACTCACGCCAAAGCGGCGTTTTCAGCCATGCTGGCGCATGTCAAAGCTGCAGATGACTTGCCCGGCATCGTTCGCGCGACCAGTTGGCCCAGAGTGCTTGAGCATCTTTTGCCGCATTCCTGGCACGCCGCACCGGCCGAAACCTGGCAGCGCGCCGTGATGCACACCACCACCGCGGTTCAGGACTCCGAGACATACCTCAAGCGCTCCATGGGCAAGGCGCTGAACAAGCGTAACAGCCGTCAGAGGCAACTCAGCGAGCAGGGTCTGCTCGCCATCACCAACAAGCGGGGCATCGATGCGGTTTCCGCTTTCGAGCACTATGTCCGGCTGGAAGCGAAGGGCTGGAAAGGCCAGGCCGGAACCTCGCTGGCCGAGGTGCCCGCCGACGCGGCCTACATGCGCGCCGCCATCGCCAGGCTGGCCGGGGCCGAC
This sequence comes from Allobosea sp., assembly GCA_051648385.1. GTDB lineage: Bacteria > Pseudomonadota > Alphaproteobacteria > Rhizobiales > Beijerinckiaceae > Allobosea. Next base: position 779 of record JBOFFB010000433.1, on the reverse strand, counting down.
CGGGTTTCGGTCGACATGATCTCGCTCGACGGCTCGCCGATTGCGGTCGGCGTCGTGGTCGAGGCCGCCGGCAACAACCTGTTCTGGAAGGCAGCCTTCGATGAGGACCATGCCCGCTTCGCGCCCGGCTCGCTGCTGCATCTGGCGGTCACGCGGAGGCTGTTCGCGGAGGGTCGCCCTGCACTCGACAGTGGCATGATGGAGTTCACCAATCCGGCGTACATGCCCTGGTCCGAGCGCGCAGACATGGCGCGCGCAACCATTTCCTGCAGCGCAGCCGGTCTATTGGTGCGCGCAGGTGCTGCCCTGCGCCATGCCTTGCGCAGGCTCAGGATGAAGTTTGCCAAGGCATAGGGCGTTGCGACAGTGACAGCGCGCCACCGGCATACGTGACACTCCCCAATGGACGTCATGCTTCATTGACACTAGCATGTCGGCATAAAGGAATGCCGTGATGCCCTATACACCCATGCTTGATCAGGTCAGGTTGCCGGAAGACACCCGCAATCTGACGATTGCCGAACTCAAGCAACTGGCCGACGATGTGCGGCAGGAGACGATCGACACGGTTTCGGTAACCGGGGGGCACCTTGGTGCCGGGCTTGGCGTGGTCGAACTGACGGTTGCACTGCACCATGTCTTCAACACGCCGCGCGACAAGCTGATCTGGGATGTCGGACATCAGTGTTATCCGCACAAGATCCTGACCGGGCGGCGCGACCGCATTCGCACCTTGCGTCAGGGCGGAGGGCTGTCGGGTTTCACCAAGCGCTCGGAAA
>JBOFFB010000432.1:0-2670 GCA_051648385.1 Allobosea sp. | reverse complement strand
GGATGGACAGGATACTATGGAAAACCTGGGTCAATCACCATGCTCCACGGCCTCGTCCAGTTCCACGCCATCAAACACGGTTGGAGCCTCAGACTTGTGTGAATCTTGTAGGGTCAAGCCCGACCAAGACGCGTCAGATGCGACCAACCACCCATCGCATCGGGTGACATCACCCATCAACGCCTTGCGCTTGCCGCAACGCATTCCGGCGACTAAACGGTTTGGCACCAGCAACCGGAGCCCGAGACCCATGGCCTTTCTTGCCGACTGCCTGAACCGCGTGAAGCCTTCCGCGACCATCGTCATCACGCAAAAGGCGCGGGACCTCAAAGCGGCGGGCCGCGACGTCATTTCGCTGTCGGTTGGCGAGCCGGATTTCGACACGCCGGACAACATCAAGAACGCCGCCATCGATGCCATCCGCCGTGGCGAGACCAAGTACACTCCCGTTTCCGGCATCCAGCCGCTGCGCGAGGCGGTGGCGAAAAAGTTCAGGCGCGAGAACAATCTCGACTACAAGGCCAGCCAGACCATCGTTTCCACGGGCGGCAAGCACGTCATCTACAATGCGCTGCTGGCCACGCTGAACCCCGGCGACGAGGTCATCTGCGTCGCGCCCTATTGGGTCAGCTACCCCGAGATGGTGGCGCTCTGCGGCGGCACGCCTGTGTTCGTCGAGGCCAAGCAATCCACCAACTTCAAGCTCCAGCCCGGTGATCTTGACCGCGCCATCACGCCGAAAACCAAGTGGGTCATCCTCAATTCGCCGTCCAACCCGTCAGGCGCAGCCTATAGCTGGGCCGAGATGAAGGCGCTGACGGATGTCTTCATGAAACACCCGCATGTCTGGATCCTCACCGATGACATGTATGAGCACCTGACCTATGGCGACTTCAAATTCTGCACGCCTGCCGAGGTCGAACCCAACCTTTATGAGCGTACGCTGACCATGAATGGCGTGTCGAAAGCCTATGCCATGACCGGCTGGCGCATCGGTTATGCGGCCGGTCCGCAGCACCTGATCAACGCCATGGACATGGTGCAGGGCCAGCAGACTTCCGGCACCAGCGCCATCAGCCAATGGGCCGCCGTGGAGGCGCTGGACGGCACGCAGGAGCATCTGCCGGTGTTCCGCAAGGCCTTCGAACGCCGCCGCGACCTCGTGGTGTCGATGCTCAACCAGACCAAGGGTCTCAAGTGCCCGGTGCCGGAAGGCGCGTTCTACGTCTATCCAAGCGTGGCCGAACTGATCGGCAAGACAACGCCAGAGGGCAAGGTGCTCAAGAACGACGATGATTTCGTGCAGGCGCTGCTCGAAACCGAAGCCGTCGCCGCCGTCCACGGCTCATCCTTCGGCCTTGGCCCCAACTTCCGCATCTCGTACGCGACCTCTGACCAGAAGCTGGAAGAAGCCTGTCAGCGGATTCAGCGGTTCTGCTCGAGCTTGAGGTGATCAGTCCACATCCGTCATGGTCGGACTTGATCCGACCACCCCATGCGATGACGGGGTTCTCGGGTCAAGCCCGAGAATGACGGCCCGCCCCTCACCCCAGATGTTTCCTGAAAAACGCCAGCGTGCGTGAAAGCGCCAGATCCGCCGTCGCCTTGTCGTAGCGGGCAGCGTTGGTGTCGTTGTTGAAGGCGTGCTGCGAGCCATCATAGACGTGCAACTCAAAGTCCTTCTTGGCCCATTCGAGCGCGGCCTTGTAGGCCGGGATGCCGGCGTTGATGCGCTCGTCGTTGGCGGCGTATTGCAACATCAGTGGCGTCCTGATGCGCTCCACTTGGTCAGCAGGCACCTGCACACCGTAGTAGGCCACACCAGCGCCGAGCCCCGGCGGGTTGAGCACCGCGATGCGGTTGACCATGCCGCCGCCCCAGCAATAGCCCACGGTGCCGACCTTGCCGTTGCACTCGGGATGGCGGGCCAGCGCGGCGACACCGGCAGCCAGCCGTGCAGCTGCGCGGTCCGGCGGCACGGTGCCGATCAGATCGCGCGCCTTGTCCTCGTCGGTGGGCGTGCCGCCTTCTGGGGTCAGCGCATCGATGCCAAAGCTGAGAAACCCTTCCAGCCCGAAACGCCGCGTCACATCGCGAATGTGCGGGTTGAGGCCACGGTTTTCATGGATCACCACAAGGCCGGGTCGCTTTCCGCCGGCCACGGGCCGGGCCAGCAGGCCTTGCATCATCGCGTCGCCAATCTCGTATTGCAGCGTCTCGATTTTCAGGCGCGCATCGTTCTCCGGCACGATCTGGGCGTGGGCGTAGTTGTTCTGCAGCAGCGGCAGCAGCGCGGTCGCAGCCGCCGTCCCACCGGCCACACCCGCCAGACGCTCCATGAACTCGCGCCGCGAAAGCCCGCCATGGGTGAAGCGATCATACAGATCGATGATGTCCTGGGTGATGGGTGGCATGGGACGCTCCTGTGTCATCAGCCTAGGCAACTACCCGCAGTTCGCAAGGGCACCCACGCGGCAAACGAAAACGAAGGCGATGCAATGCAGTGTCATCACCGGCCTTGTGCCGGTGATCTCGGCGCGATTGGCACCGTAGATCGCCCTATCGAGATGGCCGCCACAAGGGCGGCCATGACACTGGAAAGAACTGAACTACCGTGAAACAAAAACGCCGCCCCGAAGGACGGCGTTGAATGTTTTTCGCGAAAAGACC
>JBOFFB010000431.1:0-7067 GCA_051648385.1 Allobosea sp. | reverse complement strand
CACGAAGCCGGAAACAAGGTCAGCTTCACTGGTGCGCTGAAACTGTGATGCGCACACGCACTGCCGTGCTGATTTCGGGCTCCGGCTCGAACATGCTGGCGCTGGCAAAGGCTGCACAAGACCCCGCATATCCGGCGGAAATCTCACTGGTGCTGTCCAACCAACCGGACGCTGCCGGGCTGGGAAAAGCCGCGACCATGGGAATTGCGACTGCAGTCGTCGATCATCGCGCCTTTGGTCCAGACCGTCATCTCTTCGATGACGCCGTCCACGCGATGCTGGTGCGCCACGGCATCGAATTCGTCGCGCTGGCGGGCTTCATGCGCATCCTGACCCCAGGTTTTGTCCAGAAATGGCAAGGCCGGATGATCAACATCCACCCCTCCCTGTTGCCCAGGTTCAAGGGGCTGGACACCCACGCGCGCGCCATCGAAGCGGGCGACGCGGAGCATGGCTGCACCGCGCACTGGGTTGTACCGGACCTCGACGCCGGCGAAATCATCGCACAGGTTAGCGTGCCCGTTCTGGCAGGTGACACGGAGGCAACACTGGGCGCGCGCGTGCTCGCTCAAGAGCACTGTCTCTATCCGAAAGCGCTTGCCGACGCCGTTCAGAGGTCGCGTTGATTCAGGCCGGGCGAACCAGCTTGCAGCGGTCGATCTGCTGGAGCGCCTTCTCGCGCGTCGCGTCGTTGAAGACGCTGGTGTCGCGGAATGCCTGGATGTCGACACTCGTCATCGCTTTGACAGTGCTGGTCGCATAGCAGCTGCACGGTGTGTGCACAGCCTCCCGCGTTGTCTGTTGCAGGCGCGACTGACTGATCAGGCACGCATCGAAGGCACGCAACTGGATTTGATAGCGCGACATGTTCTTTGTCTTCGGGTCCGGCTGCGGCAATGGCGCCACGCCTGCTGCGGCAAATGCCACCACCGGCGAGAGGCCAACAAGACCGGCAAGCATGATTGTGGTGAGCCGCATTTCTGTGTTCCTGACATGATTGGGTGCGCCGTCGTCGCAAAGCGCCAGCCCGCCGTCAAGCGCAACACCCAAGATCACGCTCTTTTTTGCAATACCGCCGTTAACCTCGTTCAGCAGTTGGCAATGCCCGCGCTTGAGGTCGCCAGCCCGAGGCACTATGGTAAAGGAAGCGTTAACAGTGCGTCCGGAGTAGACACCGTGCTTGGCCCGATAGACCAGTTCCTGCTCAACATGACAAACCGGGTGGCGACCTCCTTGCAGGAGCAATCGGGTCTGACCATGCCGATGTTGCTGCGGCAGGTCGCAACAGCAACCATCGTGGCGACATTTCTGGCGATTGTCGCAACTGCGTTGATGCGCGGCCCCGTCTACATCGCGATCACGCTGATTTTTGGCGGCATCACCATCGCTTCTTTCTGGAAGTTGCTGCAACGCTACTCGCGTGACGCGGAGAAGACCTGGAGCTCGGACCTCGCACGCGATTACATGGTGCGCGCCATCGGTGCGACCGAGGGTCAGCGCCGCATGCGGGAAATCGGCATGTTCTTCTCGGTGCTCGCGACTCTGATGTGCCTTTTTGTCATGCAGGTCCGCCCCTTCGATCTGGTTGATCTCACCATGCTTGGACTGATCTTGAGCACAATGGCGCACATGTATCTTTGCTGCGCAGAGCCTCGCCCGCCCGGTTCGCACCGCCGCGAATTCAAGCTCGCCACGGTTCCTTCCCGCTGAGCCAGTCGCCGTGCTGGGTCAGACGCCGTGCTGGGTCAGTCCTGGCGAACCCAGACTTTGTTGTCATGAAAAGCGGCCCCACCGAACGGAGCCACGGCATCCGCACTAGTGACCGTGTTGATGCCCTCCCCGCCCGCATGGGCCGCATTGGGGTGAATTGACTCGGCAATCACAACGCCGCGCTGCACGCCCGCGAACAGCCGCGCTTTCAGCCTGACTTCACCACGACCGTTGCCGATCAGCACGTTGCCACCATCCGTGAGGCCAAGCACCGTTGCATCATCCGGGTGGATCATCAATTGCGGCCCGGCCTCGCGGCTCTTCGATGTCGGCGTTTCGGTGAAGGTCGAGTTCAGGAAATTGCGCGCAGGGCTTGTGGCCAGCCGGAATGGATGGTCCTCGTCGGCATCTTCCAGCACGGCCCAGTGATCGGGCAGTTTCGGCATCTGGTCCCACGGCCCCATCGGCCCGTCATGCTTGTAGGGTACCTTCGGCCAGTCAGGCTTGAAGCGGAACTTGCCATCCGGCCAGGCAAAGCCATCGAGATAGTGCGCCGTGCGAAACGCGGGCTGTACATCGAGCCAGCGCGCCTCTTCGAGCGCCGCATAACTGCCATGCCCTGATACCTGCAAGGTCCAGTCGATGATCTCGCGCGGTGACATCTCAAAACCGCGATGCTGCGCACCGAGGCGGCTGGCCAGGCCGATCAGCACCTCGTGGTTGCTTCTGCATTCGCCGGGCGGATCGACGAGCTTCGGCCCAAGCATGACGTGCTGGTGGCCGCCGCCCTGATAAAGATCATCATGCTCCATGAACATCGTTGCCGGCAGCACGACGTCGGCCATCAGTGCGGTTTCGGTCAGGAACTGCTCGTGCACGCAGGTGAAAAGGTCCTCGCGGGCGAAACCTTGCTTCACGAGCCGCTGCTCAGGCGCGACAGAAACCGGATTTGTGTTCTGGATCAGCATGGCCGTGACTGGCGGACCGTGTCGCAGTGCCTCTGCATCGCCGGTCAGCACACGGCCGATCTGCGACTGGTCGAGATTGCGGACGGACGTGTCGAGCGCATCCGTGCCTTCGATCAGGCTCTTGTCCCAGCCATAGATCGCGCCGTTGTTGTGGAATGCACCGCCGCCTTCATGTTGCCACGCGCCCGTCACGGCAGCGATGCTGAGGGCCGCGTGCATATTGACCACGCCGTTGCGCTGGCGCGCAAAACCATAACCAAGCCGGAAAAACGTGTTCTTCACGGTGCCGACGAGATGGGCGAATTCCTCGATCTCGGGCACACTCAGCCCCGTGATCGCGCTGGCCCATTCTGGCGTGCGGGCTTGCAGATGTGCTTCAAGCTCTGCCGGCACGTCCGTGTGTTTGCTGAGATATTCGCGGTCAGCAAGCCCATCGCGAAACAGCACATGCATCACCGCGCAAGCCAGCGCGCCATCGGTGCCGGGCCTGAGCACCAGCCCAAGATCGGCCTGTTCGATCGTGCCATTGCGATAGATGTCAATCACAACGATTTTCGCGCCGTTCTCCTTTCGCGCCTTGATGGCGTGGTGCATGACGTTGACCTGGGTGTTCACCGCGTTGGTGCCCCAGATCACCACGCAACCCGCTTTGCCCATCTCGCGCGGATCAACGCCTGCCAGCTTGCCAGTGCCGGCGATGAAGCCGGTCCAGGCCATGTTCGTGCAGATGGTCGAATACTGGCCAGAGTAGCCCTTGACGTGACGCAGGCGGTGGATGCCGTCACGCATCACAAGACCCATGGTACCGGCATAGTAATAGGGCCAGACACTTTCAGGCCCGTGCTTCAACTCGGCATTGCGGAACGCGTTCGCCGTCAGGTCAAGCGCCTCGTCCCACGAAATGCGTTCGAAAAGGCCGGAACCCTTGGGACCGGTACGCTTTTGCGGATACAGCACCCGGTCCGGATGGTGGATGCGCTCGGCGTAGCGCGCGACCTTGGCGCAGATCACGCCATCGGTGTAACTCTGTTCCTTGTGGCCCCTCACCCGCCCGATGCTGCGCCCATCCAGCACCTCGACATCGAGCGAACAGGCCGACGGGCAATCATGCGGGCAGACGGAGGCGTGGCGAATGATCTTGGGTTGCGCGTTCATGACATGAACGTCGCAGGGGAAGGAGTTGTTGGCAAGACCGTTCCATGCAGTGTCATCACCGGCCTTGTACCGGTGATCTCGAAGCGAAACTTTGGGCACTCTTCAAAACGAGATGGCCGCCACGAGGGCGGCCATGACACTTGACTATGCGTGGCGCTGTTTCAGCCAACGATTTCGTTGCCGGAGAAGAACTGCGCAATTTCAAGTGCTGCTGCCTCTGGCGCATCCGAACCATGAGCTGAATTCTCGCCAATCGACAGCGCGAACAGCTTGCGGATGGTGCCGTCGGCAGCGTTGGCAGGATTGGTTGCGCCCATCACGTCGCGATACTTGGTGATGGCGTCTTCGCCTTCAAGCACCTGCACAACCACCGGGGCCGAGGTCATGAAATCGCACAATTCGCCGAAAAACGGACGAGCAGAATGCGCGGCATAGAACGCTTCAGCCTGTGTGCGCGTCATGTGGATGCGCTTCTGCGCCACGATCCGCAGGCCGGCAGCCTCGATCACGGCGTTGACGGCGCCCGTCAGGTTGCGCTTGGTCGCGTCAGGCTTGATGATCGAAAAGGTACGCTGGATAGCCATTGAAATTCCTCTTGCAGGCAAAATCGGTTTGCGGAGTGTCTATAGCTTCCGCATCCCATGCCCACAAGCAGGCTTCTCCAGCCTTTTGATCTCAGTGCCGGGTGATCAGCGCCCGTGCTTCGCGAAGCGCAGCGGCGATTTCGTCAGCGCTCATCTCGGCAGCGAGTTCGGCGCGGCGCAGCGCAGCTTCGCGATAGCCATGAATGACTGCGACGTTGAACCATTTGTGTGCTGCAACCAGATCGATCGGCTGTGAACGGCCCGACGCATATGCCAGGCCAAGCTCGTAGCAAGCTTCGCCCGTCATCACTGCCGGGGCCGCCGCAACTGCATCGATTTCTTCCATCATCTGACGTGCCATTTGAACCACCTGTCGTTGTTCTGTTTGAAACCCTGCCAGCGCTTGTTGTCTCGCTGGTCGATGGGTGGATCATGGCCGTCAGATGCGAAAACTTGTCTAAAATGCGAGCTAAATTGTCCGTAAACGCCGCAAGCTGGCGAAACAGAATTCACATTCGGGAAAGGCTGATAATCTGAAAAACGCAGCGAAATCAATGATTCAGGATTGATTCATGTCCTGGCGGATTCACAGAGGATTCACCGTGTGGGAAGATCAAGCACGAAAAACGCGGTCAAGCCTCGCCCAAATCCCAGTACAGACCGGCCATGATGCCCAGCGCCTCGCGGAACAGGGCGGACGGCACATGCTCGTTCGGCGCATGCTGCGAACAGCCGGGGTAAGAGTGCGGCACCCAGATGGTTTTCAAGCCCAGCACATCGGCGAAGATGTCGTTGGGCAAAGCGCCGCCGAGGTTCGGCAGGACGGCAGGCACCTTGCCCGTGGTGAGTTCCAGCGAGCGGCGCGCCTTCTCCACCCATGGATCGTCAGGATCAAGCCGGGTCGCGCCGAACACATCATCGCGCGCGCTCATCACCTTGACCGCATCGAGCCCTTCGCGCGCCAGATGGCGACGTATGGCGGGGATCACATCATCCTTGTCGACATCGACCGTGAATCTGAGCTGGCATCGGGCAAAGGCACGTGGCGGGATGGCGTTGACCGGCGCCATCGGATCGCCGGTCTCGAAAGCCAGAACTTCGAAATTGCACCAGCCGAAGACCTTTTCCGCACCAGTCAGGCCAGGCTCACCCCACCAGGGTTCGATGGCCGGGCCGTCGGCACCGCCGTCGACCTCCAACCCAGCAAGAGCGGCACGCACTGACGGCGGTATCCCCTGCTTCGGCACAAGCTCGGGAATACGAATTTGCCCATTTGCGCCGACGATGCGGGCAATGGCGTGGGCGAGGATGATGCCCGGATTGGAAATCAGCCCGCCCCAGTTGCCGGAATGGTGGCCGCCTTCGCGCGCTTCGACCACGAGATCAAGCGACAGCGCCCCGCGCGCGCCAAGAAAGATCGTCGGTCGTTCAGCTGACAGGCGCGGGCCATCGGAAGCCACAAGAATGTCCGCCTTGAACGCTTCCGCGTGGGTCGCACACAACTCGCGCAGGCCCGGCGAGCCAACCTCTTCGCCCATCTCGATGAGATAGCGGGCATTGAAACCAAGCGTCCCGCGTGTGGCGAGCACCGCCGCCATCGCGGCCATGTTGACGCTGTGCTGACCCTTGTTGTCGACGACGCCGCGCCCGTACCAGCGCTCGCCGCGCGTCGTCAGAGTCCAGGGTGACAGGCCCTCAAGCCAGCGGCCTTCCATGCCGCGTACCGTGTCGCCGTGCCCGTAGCCGAACACGGTGAGCAGGTCCGGTGCCTCGATGCGTTCCGCCAGCAGGAACGGACCTTTGGCGCGCGGATGGGTGAGAACCTGACAGGAAAACCCCATGGCAGCGAAGGCTGGAATCATCTCCTGCGTGATGTAGTCGTCCAGGGTCGGCCCACTGTCGGGGCTCTGGCTTTCTGTCGGGATGGCGATGCGACGCGCAAGATCGGCGCGGAAGCTGCCATCATCGAAATGGGTGGTGGCGGCGGATATGGCAGCAGCGCGGGAGGGATTTGTCATCATGGACCTCAACTGTATGGGCGCGTCTCCGGGGCTCAGAAGCAAAGCAGATGAGAACCCGGAGTCCAGCTTTTGTACTCTGAGCAGAGCGAAGCCATCACGAGCGCTTCGCGCGATACTATTTCTGGATTCCGGGTTCTGATCCGCTGACGCTGCTCAGCCCCGGAAACGCACAATCCACTACTCCAGCGGCTCGACATCGACTTTCACATCGATCGACTGCCCGCCCGACCCGATGATGACGCCATCAATCGGTGAGACATCGGCATAGTCGCGTCCACGCGCCACGATGATGTGATCATTGGCGGCTAGCATGTTGTTGGTTGGATCCAGGCCCACCCAGCCAAGGCAATCGCCACACCAGACAGACACCCAGGCATGGGTGGCATCCGCGCCTTGCAGCCGCTTCTGGCCCGGAGGCGGGATGGTGCGCAGGTAACCGCTGACATAGGCCGCCGGCAGCCCAAGGCCGCGCAAACCCGAAATCATGATGTGCGCAAAATCCTGGCAGACGCCATGCTTGTGCTCGAAGGCTTGCGCCAGCGGTGTCGAGACCACGGTGGCTTTCGGATCATAGACAAAGTCCTGCTTCATCCGCGCCATCAGGTCGCGGGCACCGTCGAGCATGAGGC
>JBOFFB010000430.1:0-4151 GCA_051648385.1 Allobosea sp. | reverse complement strand
CCACGGGCGCGATGTCCTATGGCTCTATCTCCGAGGAGGCGCACGAGACGCTTGCCGTGGCGATGAATTCCATTGGTGCCAAATCCAACACAGGCGAGGGCGGTGAGGAGCCGGAGCGCTTCCGCGTCATGCCGAACGGCAAGTCCAAGCGCTCGGCTATCAAGCAGGTTGCCTCGGGCCGTTTTGGCGTCACCACGGAATATCTCGTCAACGCGGACGTGATGCAGATCAAGATCGCGCAGGGTGCCAAGCCCGGCGAGGGTGGCCAGTTGCCCGGCCACAAGGTCGATGCCAAGATTGCCAAGGTGCGCCACTCGACGCCGGGGGTCGGCCTGATTTCGCCGCCGCCGCATCATGACATCTACTCGATCGAAGACCTCGCGCAGCTGATCTTCGACCTCAAGAACGTCAACCCGAAGGCCGATGTTTCGGTCAAGCTGGTGTCGGAGGTCGGTGTCGGCACGGTCGCGGCCGGCGTTGCCAAGGCGCGTGCCGACCACATCACCATCTCGGGCTTCGAGGGCGGCACAGGCGCGTCACCGCTGACGTCTCTGAAGCATGCCGGCAGCCCGTGGGAAATGGGCCTTGCCGAAACGCACCAGACGCTAGTGCTCAACAAGCTGCGTGGGCGCATCGCGCTTCAGGTCGATGGCGGGCTCAAGACCGGCCGCGATGTGGTGATAGGCGCGCTGCTGGGGGCCGACGAGTTCGGCTTCTCGACCGCGCCGCTGATAGCCGCTGGCTGCATCATGATGCGGAAATGCCACCTCAATACCTGCCCGGTCGGGGTCGCCACGCAAGACCCGGTGCTGCGCAAGCGCTTCACCGGCCTGCCGGAGCATGTCGTGAACTACTTCTTCTTCGTTGCCGAAGAGGTCCGCGAGATGATGGCCGAGCTTGGAGTGACGCGCTTTGACGAGTTGGTCGGGCGTTCCGACTTCCTCGACAAGAACCGTGCGATCAGCCACTGGAAGGCCAAGGGCCTGGATTTCAGCCGCATGTTCCACAAGCCGGACATGGGCGCTGATGTCGCGATCCGCCATGTCGACAAGCAGGTTCATCCCATCGACGATGTGCTCGACCGCAAGTTGCTGGCGGCCGCCGACCAGGCCATCAACAACCAGACGCCAGTCGTCATCGAAGCGCCGATCAACAATACTGACCGAACCACCGGCGCGATGCTGTCTGGCCGTGTGGCCGAGCTTTATGGCCATGACGGGCTGGCGGACGACACCATCACCGTCAAGCTCACAGGCACGGCGGGGCAATCGTTCGGCTCCTGGGTTGCCGCAGGCGTCACGCTCGAACTCACCGGCCAGGCCAACGATTATGTCGGCAAGGGCCTGTCGGGCGGCAAGCTGATCATCAAGCCAGATCCGCGCTCCAAAGCGGTGCCGGAAAACTCGATCATTGTCGGCAACACGGTGCTCTATGGCGCGATCTCTGGCGAGTGCTACTTCCGCGGCGTTGCGGGCGAGCGCTTCGCTGTGCGTAACTCCGGCGCGATTGCCGTTGTCGAAGGCACGGGTGACCACGGCTGCGAATACATGACGGGCGGCATCGTCGTGGTGCTCGGCCAGACCGGTCGCAACTTCGCCGCCGGCATGTCAGGCGGCGTTGCTTACGTGCTCGACGAGGCGGGTGACTTCCGCAAGCGCTGCAACATGTCGATGGTCGACCTTGAGCCTGTCCCGGAAGAAGAAGAACTGATGGACCGGCTGCATCACCATGGCGGCGACCTTGAGCACAAGGGCCGAGTCGACGTGCAGGGCGACATGTCCAAGCACGACGAAGAGCGGTTGATGCAGCTCATCGCCAACCAGCGTGACTACACGGGATCGGAACGCGCCCGCACGATCCTCGACAACTGGGCCGACTACCGCGCCAAGTTCGTCAAGATCATGCCGGTGGAATACAAGCGGGCGCTGCGCGAAATGGAAGCGGCGCGGACGATGCAGGCGGCGGAGTGAGTTGATGGTGAAGTCGTTGCTGGATGCGATGCGCCGCAATCCGGTTGGCGACTGGACGATTGGTGATGTGGAGAAGTTGTGCAGGCAGCATGGACTCACATGCACGCCTGCCTCGGGCGGCGGATCGCACTACAAGGTGTCGCATCCCAGTTCGAAATTGATCTTGGCGATACCTCGCGCACGGCCTGTCAAGGCTGTATACGTCCGTAAACTCGTGAGCTTCGCGAGCGAACATGGAGAGCAGCGATGAGCCGGCTGGAGTATGCGGTGATTGTCGAGCCACTTCCCAACGAAGAAGGTGGAGGTTTTCTTGTCTCGGTACCGGATCTTCCGGGATGCATGACCGATGTCGAAACGCCCGAACTGGCAATGGCGGCAGCGGTTGGCGTCATCGAGGAATGGATCGAGGAAGCGCGGCGGCTTGGGCGGGATGTGCCGCAGCCGACCAAACGGGTGGCGTGAATGAAGGTGACTTTCGACGCTGAGGCTGATGCAGTCCACGTGCTGTTTTCGAATGATAAGATCGTCGAGTCTGAGGAGGTGCATCCAGGCATTGTGTTCGACTTCGACGCCGCCGGTCATATCGTCGCGATTGAATTGCTCGATGCCCGAGAGCAACTTACCGCGAAGACGATCGCTGATTTACAGGCGGCGGAGTGAGAGATATGCGGCATGCTCAAATTAAACTATCGTGCTTTTGTCTTTTGTTGATGAGCGGTTTCTTGAACGCATCTCCGTTGTTAGCTTCGAATATAATTGTTTGCAGTTCCAAAAATTCAAAAAGAGTCATAGTTCAAATTGATGAGAAGCGCTTTCAAGGTCGACGGTTGAGCTGCATAGTTTCCGACTTCGTTGTTGATATGACTCCTTGCGCACCAAATGGTGGTTATTCTCTATCGTATCCAACTGGTACAGCCTCAATCGGTGAGGTTGTTGACCGCTGGGGCGATACATTAAGGCACACCGGCGGAGTCGTAGGGCATATGGCTACGAGTACGAGCATTTCGTTTTGAGGCGGCTTTGCTCATGATGGCAGTCCTTGGAAAGATCGATGGCTATTTGAGATTGATCGACTTTCTGGGAAAGCAAAGCTTGAAATAAAAGGTAAACTAGTGGTTTAATTCCAACAAGTGGGTACCGGTTTTTGGATAAAATAAAACCACAAGACATTGATCTAGTTGATAGATTTTCTGAAACGGGTGGGTACCATCCGTTTCGATCTATCCACTAGAAAGTAGTTATACATGCTCCAGAGCACGTCCGCGCGTTTAGGAAAATACAAAATATCTATAAAATAACAGAATATTGGACGACAAGGCATAGCATGGGCAAGGTTACAGGTTTTCTCGAATTCGACCGGCAGGAGCAGAAGTATCAGCTCGCTGGCGACCGCGTGCGGCATTTCCGCGAGTTCACGTTGCCGCTGGAGGACAAGGACCTGCAAAAGCAGGCGGCGCGCTGCATGGATTGCGGCATTCCGTATTGCCACGGGCCGACCGGCTGCCCGGTGATGAACCAGATCCCTGACTGGAATGACCTGGTCTATTCCGGCCGCTGGGAGGAAGCTGCGCGCGACCTGCACTCGACCAACAACTTCCCCGAGTTCACCGGCCGCATCTGCCCCGCGCCGTGCGAGGAGGCCTGCACGCTCAACCTCGAGAACGCGCCCGTGACGATCAAGACGATCGAGCAGGCGATTGCCGACAAGGCTTGGGAGAATGGCTGGATACGGCCCGAGGTTCCCGAAAAGAAGACCGGCAAGCGGGTGGCTATCATTGGCTCAGGTCCGGCCGGCATGGCGGCGGCGCAACAACTGGCGCGTGTCGGCCATGATGTGCATGTATTCGAGCGCGAGCCCAAGGCGGGCGGGTTGCTGCGCTACGGCATCCCCGACTTCAAGATGGAAAAGCACCATATCGACCGCCGCACCACGCAGATGGGTGCGGAGGGCGTGTCATTCCACTACGGCGTCAACATCGGCGTCAACAAGCCGTTTGCCGAGCTGACCAGCGATTTCGATGCGGTGCTGATGGCAGGCGGTGCTGAATGGCCGCGTGATCCGGAACTGCCGGGCTCGGACATGGCGGGTGTACACTTCGCCATGCCGTTCCTGACGCAGTCCAACCGCCGCGTCGGGCATGAGGACATTACGGGCGAAGTGCCGGTCACGGCCTCCAGCAA
>JBOFFB010000429.1:0-2333 GCA_051648385.1 Allobosea sp. | reverse complement strand
GTGGTGGTGGGCGTCGGCGGCAAGGACGCGCGTATCGAGCGGGCGCTTTCCCGGCGTCCTTGGCCTGTGGCCAAGGGCGACAATCCGCTCCGTCCACGCGGCAAACCCATGCGCTGGCGGTAGTGGAGATCAGAGGAATGCCGCGGGGTATCCCCGCGGAAGTTGCGGATCCCCTGTTGGTCATCAGAACGGCAGCATGGGAGCTTCGAGATAGATTTGTTTCTTTTCGGCATCGGCAAAAGACATGTTGAAATACACCGGCTTTCGTCCGAAGTTGGTAAAGACGTCGGCGACGCAAACGCGGTGCCGGACTTCATTGTTCTCATCGAGCAGGTCTTTCCCGACGACGGACATGTCACCGATCTTGAGCAGCTTCAGGCCGAGTGCGGCTTGCGGCGCATTCTTGAAGGCATCCTGCAGCATGTCGCGGGTGGTGTTGCTGTTGCATTCGGGGATGCCGCTGGCGCCGCCAAAGCTGCCTGTCGCCAGCCGCAGCGTGACGATGACGACCCCGAACAGGGCTGCGAAGGCGATACCGGTCATAAGGTTTGATTTTGAGAATGACGTTGTCATAGGTGGCTCCCTTTATGTGTGATTTTGAGGAGGGCAGGTGATGGGCATGCGGCATCGTTCGCCACCGCCTTTTTGAAGGACGTGCGTCGAGTCTTCGTGAGGTGCTTGGTTATTTCTTCAGAGCGACATATGCCGATGACAGAGGTGCGGTGCGGAGGGATGCCGTCAGCCGGTGCCTCTGTTCGTGCTGGTCAAGGAATGTGATCTCGAAGGCTGTAACGAAATCGCTGTCGAACATTGGATCGTAACGATCGACCACCGCGGCATGTCGCGTATCCAGCAGGTCGAGCGAGAATGCGGTTGGCGTCGTCGAGAGGGGCTGCTCGGAGGCAGGGCCGGTCTCATCAGCGACCGGGGCTGGCACGGTAAACTTCGTTGTGATGCCGATCGTCCTGACGGCGATGTCGTGAATAGGCGCGTCGGTCCCATTACACAGATAAACCGGCATGATGCGCAGGCTTCGGAAGTCCGGAAAGTACAGGGTTAGATCCGGCGGCGCCTTCTCCGGTGTCAGGGTGACATAGCCGCGCTCACGTGAGGGCTCTGGCGCAAACGCAACCGGAATGCTGGAAATCCGAGGAGAAAACTCCGCGCCGCTACCGATGGCTTCCGTGCGCGCAATCAGCAGCGTGGCGCCGGACTGTTTGCAGTCCTCCATAGCTTGCCGCAATTGCGGGCGGGAGAAACCGTCAGTCTCGGGTTCAATATATTCGGCCTGAACGATGGCCTGACGGCCTTTGATCCAGGTTTTGATGGTTTCACGTTGTTCTTGCAGTGCAATATCGGAATAGGCCGGTTCGCTTGGCCGGACGCGGTAATAGGCAATAACCTTCATGCAGAATCCCAGTTAACGGCACGGACAGCCCGTGCCCCTTAGATTCAAGTGAGGCCCCGAGGAATTGCGGGGTTTTGCAAAGAAATGCTGAGTGTCTCCCGAAAGCCGCATTTTGAGGCCGGACACCGCAACATCAGAAGAAGTCCCGGGCGGATCGGGTATTGCCGATCGCCCGAATCTTGAGGGTTGGCTGATATTCTCGCAGACGCTTGGCGTCCCGTTCCCAGCGCCCGTCGCGCTGATCGCCATCGAAGCCGAATACAATGAGCCGGGGATCAGGATCTATCTGGGCCCGGACCTTGCCTGAGGCGATGGCGGCGATCAGGGGGGTGAGCTCGAGCGGAAGCCTGCTGCCCGGAACAGCGGCGCGAGCCGCAGCCCGCATGGCTTGTATACGGATCAGCGCCTGGCAGACGGCGACGTAGCGCTGTCGCAGTGCCTCTTCATGTCGCCTGAGGGTCGCTTGGTATCGAACGATCTGAGCCAGAACGGCAGGTTCACCTTTGGCCCTCAGCGCAGGATTGCTGAAATGCTTGGCCTCATGGAAAACGATGAACGGCGTGCCATCACGATTTTCGACGGTCACAACGTCCAGACGGTCTTGGGACCGGTCAATTGACGAGGCGTCTGTCGAAGGGACATTAGTGTCCGGCAGACTTTCATCAACTGAAGAACTTGCCCGCAGCAGCGACAGTTCGACGTCGATGACCTTTGAGCTGCCCATGATCAAGGGATGCAACCCGCTTTTTTCAGCGCCGGCCAGATCGGTGGCCGAGCGGATCATGTCCGATAATGTCGATGGACCGGCGTATTGGGACCAACCGATATCGGAAGGTTCAAAACGTCCGTCTTCATGAAGCTGGGCCAGTACCTGCTGTTGGCGGATTAGGTATTTGGTGTGGGTCCATGGAAGGATCCGTCCATC
>JBOFFB010000428.1:0-3286 GCA_051648385.1 Allobosea sp. | reverse complement strand
GCGAAGCAATACAGCCTCTATCGGCCAAGTTTCTGGATTGCTTCGCTGCGCTCGCAAAGACAGGTGGGGCGCTCACATGACCACCGTCCCCGACGCACTCACCATCGCCGTCATCCAGGCGGGCCTCACCCAGGTCTGCAACGAGATGGACATCGCCTTCACGCGCTCGGCATTCTCGCCAGTGATCGCCGAGGCAGACGACCGTTCTTCGGGCATCTATGCGACGGACGACGGCGCGCTGATCGCGCAGGGCGAATTCGGCCTGCCGGTCTTCGTCGGCACGATGCAATACTCGACCGCCGAGATCATCCGGCTGATCCGCGAGGGCGAGGTGGCAGCGCCGGAGCCGGACGACATCTACATCGTCAATGATCCCTATCTTGGCGGCACCCACCTGATGGACGTGCGCTTCGCCATGCCGTTTTATGTGGACGGCGAACTGTTTTGCTGGCTGCAGAACACCGGGCACTGGCCCGACATCGGCGGCATGGTGCCGGGCGGCTTCTCCGCCAAGGCCACCGAGGTCGAGCAGGAGGGCCTGCGCCTGCCGCCTGTGAAGCTGTTCAAGCGCGGTGTGATGGACCGCGAAATCTTCGCCATAATCTCCAGCAACATCCGCATCGCCGACCAGCGCATTGGCGACATCAAGGCGCAGGCTTCTGCGCTGAAGGTTGGGGCGAGCCGGCTCCGCGAACTGGTGGAGCGCCACGGCGCGCCCATGCTGAAGGCCGCCAATGCCGAAATGCGGGTGCGGGCAGCGGAGCTGATGCGTGCCCACATCGCTGGCATTCCGGACGGCGTCTACACCTCCGAGGCTTTCGTCGACTCGGATGGCGTCGTCAATGAACCGCTGAGAATCGCATTGAGAATCACCTGCCAAGGCACTGAGCTCGAATTCGATTTTACCGGGTCATCGCTGCCGTGCCGGGGGCCGATGAACTCGGTGGTGGCGACGACCTATTCCGCCGTCTATCTCGCGGTGCGCCACATTTTCCCGGATACGCCGCTGAATGCTGGGGCGTTCGAGCCGCTGAAGATTGTGCGTCCTGAAGGCACATTTCTGGACGCGTGCTATCCGCGCCCTGTGTCCGGCTGTGCAGCGGAGGTTTCGCAACGCATCGCGGAGGCGGTGTTCCTCGCACTGGCCAAGGCCATTCCGGACAAGGTGACGGCGGCGCCTGCTGGTTCATCAGGCAATTTCGCGCTTGGCGGGTTCGATCCTGCCAAGGGCTCGGCTTATGTGATGTATCAGATCTCGGGCGGTGGCTATGGCGGCAACATCCTGCACGATGGCCTCAGCAACGGCTGCTCGACCATCGGCATTTCCAAGACCGCACCCGTCGAAGTGATGGAGCAATACTACCCGATCCTGTTCCGGCGCTTCGCCCTGCGCGAAGGTTCTGGCGGGGCCGGGCAGCATCGTGGCGGCTTTGGCGTGCACTACGAGGTGGAATTGCTGCGCGGCGAAGCGCGGGCCTCATTCGTGATGGATCATGGCCGCTTTGGCCCGCCGGGCGTGCAAGGCGGGCAGGATGGAGCGCCGAACATCGTGCGCATTCATCGCGGCGGCGAGGTGTTCATTCCCGAGCATCTCTCCAAGGATCAGGATGTGCCGCTGAAAGCCGGAGACCGTGTCGAGGTGATGACACCAGGTGGCGGTGGGTATGGGCCTGCATCGCTGCGCGATCCGGCGCTGGTGGCGCGGGATGTTTTGCGTGGGTACTACACGCCTGACGAGGCTGCGCGGTTGTTTCCTCCTTTTGCAACTTCACCGCAATCTCATCCTGAGCCTGTCGAAGGACAAGGCTCCAGCGCGCGCATTTCTGGAGATCATCCTTCGACAGGCTCAGGATGAGGATTGGGGGTAAAATGACGCGACTTCAGTACCACCGTCCGACCACGCTTGCGGAAGCGCTCGCCTTCCGTGCCGCGCATGATGTGCAGGTGCTTGCGGGTGGCACTGATGTCTATCCGGCCTATGCCACGCGGCGGGCCTGGGGTGATCCGGTGCACCGCGATGTGCTCGATATCTCGGGATTGAGCGAGTTGCGCGGCATCAGCGAGCACGCGGATCACTGGCGGCTCGGCGCGCTGACGACCTGGACTGACCTCATCCGTGCCGACCTGCCGCCGTTGTTCGATGGCTACCGGATGGCGGCACGCGAGGTCGGGGGAGTGCAAATCCAGAACAGGGGCACGCTGGTCGGAAATATCTGCACTGCTTCTCCCGCCGGTGACGGCATTCCGTGCTTGCTGACGCTGGATGCGAAGGTCGAGCTGGTCTCGCAGCGCGGTACGAGGTTGCTGCCGTTGTCTGATTTCATCATGGGCTATCGCGCCACGGCGACGGCGTCCGATGAGATCGTCACGGCGCTGCTCGTGCCGAAAGCAGACGGACAGGGGCGCTTTCTCAAGCTCGGTGCACGCAAGTATCTGGTGATCTCGATCGTCATGGTTGCAGCCGTGATCGAGGCTCATGACGGCGTGATCAGCACTGCACGGCTGGCCATCGGCTCGTGCTCGGCAGTGGCACAGCGGCTGACTATGCTGGAACAAGCCCTTTGCGGTCAGCGCCTCATGGATGCAGCTGAACTGTTGACAGCCGACCATTTGTCCGCGCTTCGGCCCATTGATGACATCCGCAGCACGGGCAGCTACCGGCAGAATGCCGCGCTGACGCTGACGCGAGATGTGCTGGTCGGTTTTGGTGCAGATGCCGGAAGGAGGGCCGCCTGATGCTGGACAAACCTGAAGCCGCCGCACCTGCCATCTCGTTTATCGTCAATGGCGAAACCCGGCATATCGCCGCTGATCCATTTCGGCCATTGTCAGACACCTTGCGCGAGGGGTTGGGGTTGACTGGTACCAAGGTCGGCTGCGAAGCGGGCGACTGCGGGGCTTGCACCGTGCTCATCGATGGCGCGCAAGTGTGCGCCTGCCTGATCGCCACGGGGCAGGCGGCTGGCGCGCGGATCGAGACGGTCGAAGGGCCGGGGCCGGACGGGCTGACCGACCGCCTGCGCCACGCTTTCCTTGCCCATGGCGCCGCCCAATGCGGCATCTGCACGCCCGGCATGCTGATGGCTGCCACGGATTTGCTGGCGCGTAATGCAGCACCGACGCAAGCCGACGTGGAAGACGCGCTCGGCGGCGTGCTCTGCCGCTGCACGGGTTATACGAAGATCATCGAGGCGGTGTTGACCACTGCAGCATTGGCGTCATTCTCGGGCGGAGCGCAGTGCAGACCCGAGAACTCCGCCAATGCCGCCGGGGTGGTCGGGTCGAA
>JBOFFB010000427.1:0-1871 GCA_051648385.1 Allobosea sp. | reverse complement strand
CCAAATGCCAGGATTGACGCTTGGTTGTCGACGAGCCAGCGGATCAGGCGGGCACCGGCGGACTGGTCAGAGGTCATCGGCGATCTCCTGGAAAATTAGCGGCGTGTCAGGCTTGCCCTTCAATGCAATCCGTTTGTTTCAGCTTGGCGATGCGCGACGCACTGTTGTTTTCAGGCACCCGCGAAGAATCAACCACAGCATTGGACAACAAGGCTGAATCCCGGGTCGTTCGGCGTCCGCTCGATTCTCCGTCCGAGCCGCTTGATGCAGGAACCGACCTCTCTGAATGCTCTTGTCCTCTGTCCGGGTGAGGACAGCCTCAAATCTGGATCAGCGTGCCTCGGTCACTCTGGGTGCAACAGTACCGAAACACTTCATTGGCTACGCAGCCGACAACCGAAACATTGCAACGTCATGGTGGCTTTCATACCGCCGCCAGTCGGCAATGATCCATGAGGACAGCACAATGACACCGGCCCACGTTAACGCATCCCACGCCCACTGCCGGAGAGATCGTCTCAGCCGACTTCTTGCGGCGACCTGCAAGGCCGCCTTCCTTGCCGTCGCTGGCTTGGCCGCAACCGGCATGATTCAATCTGCTGCTGCCCAAACGACAGCGCCGCTTGACACCACCAAGCTGCCGCGCCCGGCCGCCATCCGGCAATTGGCCGCGTTTCCGCAGACAACAATAATCCTCTCCGCAGAGTCGGTGCCGGCGGCCACCAAGGCAGCTCTGGCGCTGCTCGAAGCAAACGGCTGGCAGCGCTATCTCAGTCCGACGTCGCAAATCGTCCAGCAGCCTACAAGCGAAACCCATCAGCTGAAGCGGGGAACGCAGGCTCTTACGCTGTTTGTGCAGGTGGCACCGGCCCACAACAATGCAACTTCGATCAGCTACTCCGAGGTGCCTTTGAACGTTGATCTCGCGTTCCACAACAAGGCAACCGACATCCGCTTCTCGCCATCGCCTCTGCACCTCGACGCAAGGGTGCCAATGGCTCACGATGCGTTGCTCGCTTACTATCGCGCCGAGTTGATCACGGCTGGCTGGGCCTTGCATTCCGCCAGTGATGGCAGCGCGCCGATGCGGGTGACGACTGGCGAGGGCATGCAGCATGCGTTCTTCACGCATGGCTCGCTTGGAGCGATACATGTCACGGCAAAAGCAGCCGATAGTGGCATGTCGACCATCGCAATACGCGCAGTGCCGGCGTCGGTCCTGCCGGGCGCGCAAGTGGCGCGGGCCCCAGATCCAACGCCTGCTGCTCCGCAGCCCAATCCGTATGCGGCTGCCCATGCCCAGATGAGCCGTCAGGTTGACGCTGTGACGCAAGATCTGATGAAGCAGGCGCTTCAGCCTCCTGCAAAGCCACCGAGCATTGACGCGGCACTTGCAGCCGCAAGGAATGCCGGCGTCACCATCAACATGCCAGGCAGACCGCAGACACCAGCTGTCGCCAGTGCCGCGCCCGCACAGGAAGCCGTCAACGAGCCAGCGCTGGAGCGCGATGAAGTCGGGGGCCTTCCCGTTCCGAAAGCATCCAGTTCCAAAGCTCAGGAGCGTACGCCCTTTCGTGTCGAGATCCACGCTGCGGTGAATGCGAGCCCGGCAAGCGTGTTGGCCTTCTACCGCCGGGAGCTTGTTACTCTTGGTTGGAGAGAGACCGCACCGGCAAAGACAAACGTTCAAACAACAGTTGTGACCTACACATCGGCAGAAGGTCCGGCGGTGCTGACGCTGACGCGCAAGGGCAAAGAGACAACGATCAGCCTGTTGCAACGCAAGGAAAATGAAGCGCGAAAATCCGGTCTGATGCCGAGGGCCGGTCAGGCAAAGATTGTGTTCGGCAGCATGATGGATGAGGATTCAA
>JBOFFB010000426.1:0-4992 GCA_051648385.1 Allobosea sp. | reverse complement strand
CGGGCGGCTGATCGCCTATCAGTATGATCGCGAGAGCGCCATGTGGTCCCGCGATGGTTTTGAAGAGGTTTTGAAGGGCATGGCTGCCAACCCGACCATCGGGCGTGTCCACATTGTCGCCCATTCCATGGGCACGCTGCTGACGCTCGAAACGCTGCGCCAGTTGCGTAGCGAGGCTGGCGAGGAGGCAATCGGCAAGATTGGTGCCGTGGTATTGGCCTCGCCTGACATCGACATTGATCAGTTCGAGCAGACGGTGCGCAAGCTTGGTCCGGTCGCGTCACGGATCACGGTCATTTCAGCCACCAACGACCGCGCCCTCGCAGTCTCAGCCCGACTTGCCGGCGGCATAGCGCGTGCTGGTTCTGCCGAGCGCGAGCGACTGAATGCGCTGGGCGTCCGGGTGGCGGACGCGTCCGATTTCGGCGGCAACATGCAGATCATGCGGCATGATCTGTTCCTGAGCGACAATGACGTGCGCCAGGTGATCGCGCGTGCCATCGAGCGCAACCGCTAGGACGTCAGGCCGATTGCGCGCTTGACCGGGCCTGGTTCCATGGTGCCAGCGCAAGTATCCGGGCCATGCCGCAAAAACCGCTGAGGCCTGCGAACGTCAGCCCTGCACCGACAAAGCCACTGACACCAAAGAAAGCCGGGTGCAGGCTGAAGCCGAAGACGACGCCAGATAGCACCAGCAACCCCGCTACAACCTGCACCTGCCGGTCGATCGACAGGACATTGCGGGTGTGACCGACGACCTCTCCGCCAGCTGCACGCCACGCATTGATGCCGCCCTCAAGGGTGCGCACGTCCGATCCAAGGCGCGTTGCAACGATGTCGCAACCCGATGCGCTTCGCCGCCCGCTGGCACAGACCAGTACCAGCGTCTTGGCGTCGGGGACTGCAAGTTCGGTGCCTGAAAGCAGCGATACCGGCACCGAACGTGCGCCAGCCAAGTGGCCGCTCTCGAATTCGCCCGGCTCACGCACGTCGATGATGTGAGCGTCGCCGCGTGCCATCATTGCCATCAATTCAGTTGCGCTGATCGTTGACATGCCGTTCTCCCGATAAGAATATCAAATAAACATATATGATTGTAAGAATGTGTCCAGATGGCCTCGCGTGAAACCGGGCTGGCGCATCCGTAGTGATCCTGACCACCCAATCGGCACGAAACCTGCTCCACTGTTTGCCAGCTATAGGCAACACAGGGGGATCAACGCATGTCGACATCAACCGGTTATCGTCCAAGCGCGGATGGCAACTCGTCCGCCTTGGATCTCATCGCGCCGTCACGCCGCGCGTTGCTTCTCGGTGCAGGCGCGACGCTCGCCGTTGCAAACTCTGCCAACGCCCAGACCGCCGCCACGGGCAAGCCCGGCGAGATGGCGGTGACGACACCCACGTTGCCTGCGGATCAGGCGGCTTACTTCGCGCAGGAGGAACCCTTCTTCGCCGAGTTCGCCAAGGAGTTCACGCTCGACCCGAATGTGGTCTACTTCATGGCCGCACAGAAGGGCTCGATGCCGAAGCCCGTTCTGGCCCGGATGAAGGAGGGGCTCGATCAGGTCGCGAAAGACCCTTTCCCGGTCTATGTCGAACCCTCCGCCAAGACGCGCGAAACCATCGCCAAGTCTTACGGCACCTCGGCCGACCAGATCGCCATTACCCGCAACACCACTGATGCCCTCACCCTCGCAATGATGGGCATCGAGTGGAAGGCGGGTGACGAAATCCTGATGACTCCCATGGAGCATCCCACCGGTATCACGCTCGCCCTGCGCATCGCGGCCCGCTATGGCGTGGTGATCAAGCAATGGGGCGTGCCGGTCGGACCAAAGGCCACGGCAGATGGCGTGATTGCCGCGCTGGAGAAGCGCGTCGTGCCCGGCAAGACCAAGGTGATCTTCTTTTCAAGCCCGCTCTGGCCCACCGGCCAGCGCCTGCCTGAGCGACGCATTTCGGAGGTGGCGCAGAAGGCTGGCGCAATCACGGTTGTCGACGGCGCGCACTACAACGGCATGATTGACCCCAAGCTCGACGAGACCGGCATCGATTTCTTCGGCCTGTGCGGCCACAAATGGCAGAACGGCCCGGGCGGGACCGGCCTGCTCTATGTGCGCAACAAACCCAACGCCGCCAATGGCACGGCGCTGCCGCGCTTCCACCTCATCCGCACACAGGCCCGCAACGTACCGTTTGACGGCTCCCGCGGTTATGACATCGGCACGGCCCTGTCGATGTATGGCTTCCCGGAATCGGGCGACTGGCGGGCGCTCGGCGATGCCGTGGCGCTGTGGGACAAGATCGGGCGTGGCCGCATCGAGACATGGCACATGCGTCTTGGCGGCTATTTCCGTGACCGGATCGTTGAGGCTTTCGGCGAATTGGCAGTGCTGCGTCCGCAGGCAGATGCTGCGCTGCAAAGCGGCATCATTGGCTTCAACCCCTTTGCGACAGCGGAACAACGTTTCGATGCCAAGCTGAACACCGATTTCCGCACCCGCATGCTGCGCGAATACGGGTTCCGCATCTCGGGCCTTGGCGTTGGCCGCGATGGCCTGACGCGTGGGGCTGATCCTGAAACCCAGATGTTCCCGGTCGGCTCGATCCCCAATCGCGATCCGGAGACGCTGGCACCCAAGCCGATGTTCCACCCCCAGCGCGTCAACGCCTGCGTCTGGAACACCCGCGCCCATTGCGATACCTTCATCGCCGCGACGAAGGATCTGGTGAAGAAGATGGGGGCTTGAGCGGAGTGGCTCAATTCAGTGTCATCACCGGCCTTGTGCCGGTGATCTCGACGCGATCAGATCGTACCGCATTGAGGTGGAATCCATCTCAATGCGGAAAGATGATCGATTATAATAAGATAGAGCATTGCGTACTCACAAAACTGGTGCCCGCTTTTGTGCGCAATGCTCGAGCCTTGTGTCTCGCCATATCGAGATGGCCGCCACAAGGGCGACCATGACACTGTAAGGTTGATGGGGCGACGTTTACTCCGCCCTGAAGAATCCCATCCGGCGCAGCGCCTGCATCAGCACATGGCGGCCCGACAGGCTCTCTGGGCCGGACACCCGCCGCGAGGATTGCACCGTCCACGGCGTCGTGCTGCTGACATGCTCGCGCGCGTTGAACGCGGCCATGGCAGCGTTGTAGCGCTCGATGGCAGCGTCCTGCTTGGCAATCTCGTAGCGGCCATGATGCAGCACCGCTTCCTGCGGCAGCCGCGGCTTGACGGCGCCGCCTTTGCCCTCGGCGGCATAACCGATGCACAGCCCGAAAACGACAGCGGCGCTTTGCGGCAGACCGACAAGCATGGCCAGTTCCTCGGGCTTGTTGCGCATTCCTCCGATGTAGACCGTGGAAAGTCCGAGGATTTCCGCCGCCATCACGCCATTTTGTGCCGCCAGTGCGGCATCAATGGCCGCGACCAGGAACATCTCGAACGTATCATTGCCCGCATGTGGCAAGCCGGCGCGGTCCGCCACGCGGTTGAGACGGGCAAGGTCCGCGA
This sequence comes from Allobosea sp., assembly GCA_051648385.1. Lineage (GTDB taxonomy): Bacteria > Pseudomonadota > Alphaproteobacteria > Rhizobiales > Beijerinckiaceae > Allobosea. The sequence continues at coordinate 1,472 of JBOFFB010000426.1, read as the reverse complement.
TGAACAGCAGGAACACCGGGCACTCGGCAATGTGCTGCTGGCCGCCCGCCAGTGCCGCGCACTCGGCCTTAACGGCTTGGTCGGTGATGGCCACCACGCTCCACGTTTGCAGGTTCGACGACGTCGCCGCTGACTGCGCGGCCGCAATGATGGCTTCGAGCGCGCCAGCCGGCAGTGCATCGGGCTTGAAGCTGCGCACCGAACGGTGGTTCAGCATCAACTCGATGGCAGGTGAGTTCAGTGCAATCGAAGGCGCGTCGGTTTCGCCGTAGCGGAGGGAGAGGGCAGGGGTCATGGAATGATCACACCAGGTTGGCAAGGCTGAGGTTGGCAAGGCTGAGGTTGGCAAAGCTGCGGCGCGTCATGGTCGGGCTTGTCAGTGCCATCCACGTCTCGCTCTGGGCATTTGCACGTTGCGAAGGGTCGAGACAAGCCCGATCGCCACTTCACGTCATGGCGAGCGCAGCGACGCCATCCAGCCTCGCTGCCCAACAGTTCTGGATCGCTTCGCTGCGCTCGCGATGACGAAACGTTATCTCGTGATAGACATATGCCAAGGCCTATGCTAATGTTGGAACATGCCCCAGACCCGCCATGTCAGCCTGTTCCGCAACGGTCGCAACCAGGCGATCCGCATCCCGCGCGAGTTCGAGTTGCCGGGCGACGAAGCGATCCTGCGCAAGGAGGGTGACCGGCTGGTGATCGAGCCCGTCACCAAGTCGACGCTGGCGGACTGGCTGCGGGTTGCCGAGCCGGTGCTCGACGAGATGGGCGATATCGCGGACTTTCCGCCGGATGCCGTCGATCTCTGATGCCGCTCTATCTGATGGATACCAACATCATCTCCGATCTGGTGCGCAACCCGCGAGGCGCGGCGGCGGAGCGGGTCATCGCCTGCCAGCCAGCGGAGCTTTGCACCAGCATCATCGTTGCTGCAGAGTTGCGCTTTGGCGTGCTGCGTCGTGGTTCGGAACGTCTCACCGAGGCTGTCGAGGCGGTTTTGGCCCGGCTCAACATCCGTGCACTGGAGCCACCCGCTGACGCGCACTACGCCAAAATTAGGCATGCGCTTCAGCAGACCGGCAATCTCATCGGGCAGAATGACATGTTGATTGCGGCACATGCGCTCGCACTGGAGGCAGTGCTGGTGACCGACAACAGCCGCGAGTTTGGAAGGGTGCAGGGATTGCAGGTGCAGAATTGGGTACGGTAAGACCTGCTCACTCCGCCGCGCTCCGCTGCGCATAGCCCAGCCTGACATTCAGCTCTTCCAGCAGCTTCACCGCAGCTTCGGGGATCACGGTTCCCGGCGGGAAAATCGCGGATGCGCCGGCCTTGTATAACGCCTCGAAATCCTGTGGCGGGATCACGCCGCCAACCACGATCATGATGTCGGGGCGGCCTGCCTTCTCCAGTGCACTTTTCAGCGCGGGCACAAGTGACAAGTGCCCGGCGGCGAGCGACGACACACC
>JBOFFB010000425.1:0-2154 GCA_051648385.1 Allobosea sp. | reverse complement strand
CGCTGAAGCAGCTCAATCAGGCCGGCGCGCTGGTGCACGTCTATCAGGACGGCTCGATCCAGCTAAACCATGGTGGCACCGAGATGGGGCAGGGGCTCTATCAGAAGGTGGCGCAGGTCGTGGCCGAGGAGTTCGGCGTAGACATCACCCGCGTCCGGATCACCGCCACAACCACCGAAAAGGTGCCCAACACCGGCCCGACCGCGGCGTCATCCGGCACCGATCTCAACGCCCGCGCGGCCGTGAACGCCGCGAAGACGATCAAGGGTCGCATGGCCGACTATGCCGCGACGCTGTGGAACTGCCCGGCCGCAGCCGTCAATTTCCGCGATGACCGGGTGTTCCACGGAAATGACAGCCTCGGCTTTGGCGAGCTGGCCAAGAAGGCGCATCTTGACCGCGTGCAGCTCTCCGCCACCGGCTTTTATGCTACCCCCGGCATTACCTGGGATCGCGCAAAGAAACACGGCAACCCGTTCCTGTATTTCTCTTTCGGGGCTGCTTGCGCCGAAGTCGAGATAGACACGCTGACAGGCGAAAACCGCGTCAGGCGCGTCGATATCCTGCACGATGTCGGCAAGTCACTGAACCCCGCCATCGACATCGGCCAGATCGAGGGCGGCTTCGTGCAGGGCATGGGTTGGCTGACCACCGAGGAGCTGGTGTTCGACGCCAAGGGCAAACTACTGACCCACGCGCCCGCCACCTACAAGATCCCGGTCGCCAGCGACCTGCCCGCCGATTTTCGCGTGGCGCTTTATCCCAACACCAACCGCGCCGACGTGGTCTATGCTTCGAAAGCCGTTGGCGAGCCGCCGGTGATGCTGGCGAACGCCGTGTTTTGCGCACTTGCCGATGCGGTGCATGCGCTGAAACCCGGCACCCGCGTGCCGCTCGACGCACCCGCCACCCCGGAAGCGATCCTGCGCGCCTGCGAGGCCGTGCAGGGCAGAGTGATGGGTGGCGAGCGGTGAGGGCTGGTAGCAATCCCTCGTCATTCCGGGGCCGCGCAGCGGAGCCCGGAACCCATCAATGGTCATGCGTGAAAGTTGAGGCAGCATCGCTCCTCATGCAGCGGCGCTGGATGATGGCGGGTGTTGATGGATTCCGGGCTCGGCTAAGCCGCTCCGGAATGACGCGAGGGCGCAAGAGTTGACCCCCGCCGCCCACTTTTTCCGCCGTCTGGCCGATATCGTGGCGCGCGATGGCGCGGCCACGCTTGTCAGTGTTGCGGACACGAAAGGTTCTGCCCCCCGCGAGGTTGGCGCGATGATGGCGGTGCTGGCGGATGGCTCGTACATCGGCACCATCGGTGGTGGCGCGCTTGAGCACGAGGCGCAAGTGCTGGCCCGGCAGATAGCTGCCAACGGCATACCCGTGACGCGCCGCATCGATCGCGCCCTCGGCCCCGATCTCGGACAATGCTGTGGCGGGCGTGTGATCCTTGATCTCAGAGTGTTCACCGGTTTGGATGCCGATGAACTCGAAAAGCTTGCGGAAGAAGCCGGAAGACATGACAGCCGCCAGCCGCTCATCATCTTTGGTGCAGGCCATGTCGGGCGTGCGCTGACGCTTGCATTGGCTCCCTTGCCGTTCCGGATCACATGGGTCGATGGCCGTGCTGATGCCTTCCCGGCGCATGTCCCCTTGAATGTGGCCACGGTGAAAAGCCTCAATCCACCCAGCGAGATCGCTCGCGCCGCACTGGGCAGCTTCGTGCTGGTGCTCACCCATGACCACGCGCTCGATCTGGCGATCACCGCTGCCGCATTGTCGCGCGAAGATATGCCCTTCGTTGGTCTGATCGGCTCAGCCACCAAACGCGCCCGCTTCGAGCGCCGCCTGCGCGAACTCGGCCTTGATGCCACGCGCATCGCCAGCCTCGTCTGTCCCATCGGCCTGCCCGGCATATCCGGCAAGGAGCCCGCCGTGATCGCGGCCAGCGTCGTGGCACAGTTGTTGGGATTGGTGGACGAGCGTGCACTGACTGCTGCGCGACTCCAGTCATTGCGAGTGCAGCGAAGCAATCCTGTATATTAGATATGCGCTTGGATTTCGGACCTGGCGTGAGGATGGCCGGGGCGCGTAAGCAATCCTGGTTAGATACCGTTAGCTGGCTAGCGCACGGTCATTCTCTGTCATTGCACCGAACAG
>JBOFFB010000424.1:0-3471 GCA_051648385.1 Allobosea sp. | reverse complement strand
TCGGACCTATGATGCCGACGACGCCGACGATCTGCTGGCGGCTGTCACGGAAGGGCGCTGCGATCAGCGATGATCCTGAGAGCGAGAACAGCTTGTTCTCCGAGCCGATGAAAATCCGTACCCCGTCGGCGCTTTCGGCGCGAGAGAGCAGCTCGATCACCTCCTTCTGGGTTTCGAGATCGGCGAACAGCAGCCGGATGCGCTCCAGATCCTCCTGCGCATTCAAATCCTCCAGCAGGTTAGCCTGCCCGCGCACGATGAGCTGGCGCGAGGCCTCGTTGCCGACGCTGACCGCAAGCCCAGCTTCGACCAGCCTTGCGGTCAGCGCGTCAAGTTCGCCATCGATCTCCGCACGGTGGGCTTCGAGATCGGCGCGAAGTTCTGTGATGGTGCGGCCATTCAGCCTTGCATTGAGGAAGTTGGTCGCCTCGATCAGCGCGGATGCCGGCAGGCCGGGTGGCAATGCCAGAATGCGGTTTTCGACCTGACCGTCTTCATCGACCAGCACGACAAGCGCGCGGGCCGCGTCCAGCAGCACGAACTCGACATGCTTGAGGCGGGCATTGGCCTTCGAGGCCAACACCACACCTGCGCCACGCGACAGGCCCGAGAGCAAGGTCGAGGCTTCGGCCAGCACGCCATCGAGCGGACGGCCCGAAGCCGCCTTGACTTGAGCCTCGATGGCGGCACGATCATCACCGGTCGGATCGCCGATTTCCATCATGGCATCGACGAAGAAGCGCAGGCCGCGTTCGGTCGGCATGCGCCCGGCGGAGGTGTGCGGTGCGAAGATCAGACCTGCTTCCTCAAGGTCCGACATGACATTGCGCACGGAGGCCGGCGACAAGGTCATGGGGATGATGCGCGAGATGTTACGCGAGCCCAGCGGCTCGCCGTTGGCGAGATAGTTCTCGACGATACGCCGGAATATCTCACGCGAACGCTCGTCGATGCCGCTGCCGGCGGGGCTGAGGACAGGTGGTCGCACGAGTTGTGTCATCTGGTTCGAAGGCTATCAGGATACCGAAGCGGGACTGCATCTTATCTCGTCATCTGGCATCATCGCAATCAAGCCATTGTCATGTGTTTTTCGCGTTTCGGCCCCATATGCCAACGACGCGCCTTTCGCATTGCATCAGCCCCATGCCTGATGATATTGCAGCGCAACGAATTGGGGGGCGTATCCTGAGCCTTGATGCTTGGGCGTGCGCCCCCCCTCTGTTGTTTTTAGCCCTGTCCGTTCGAAGAACTGTCCATCACCGGCGCGGCCGATAGTGCCGCTCCCCGTTCGCAAAGCCCTGATCCCATGTCCCTTCGCAATATCGCCATCATCGCCCACGTCGACCATGGCAAGACCACGCTTGTCGACAAGCTGTTGCAGCAGGCAGGCTCCTTCCGCGACAATCAGCGGGTGATCGAGCGGGTGATGGACTCGAACGATCTCGAAAAAGAGCGCGGCATCACCATCCTGGCCAAATGTACCTCGGTGGTCTGGAAGGACATCCGCATCAACATCGTCGACACGCCGGGCCACGCCGACTTTGGCGGTGAGGTCGAGCGCATTCTCAACATGGTCGACGGTGTGATCGTGCTGGTCGATGCTGCCGAAGGCCCGATGCCGCAAACCAAGTTCGTGGTCGGCAAGGCCCTGAAGCTGGGCCTTCGCCCCATCGTCGCGATCAACAAGATCGACCGTCCGGATGGCCGCCACGTCGAAGTCGTCAACGAAGTGTTCGACCTGTTCGCCGCGCTCGACGCCAGTGACGAGCAGCTCGATTTCCCGATCCTCTATGGCTCGGGCCGCGATGGCTGGATGGCGCTGGCACCGGAAGGGCCGAAGGATCAGGGTCTTGCCCCGCTCTTTGACCTCGTGCTGAGCCATGTGCCACAGGCCAAGACCGAAGAAGGTCCGTTCCGCATGATCGGGACCTTGCTTGAAGCCAATCCGTTTCTTGGGCGCATGATCACGGGCCGCGTCACTTCCGGCTCGATCAAGCCGAACATGCCGATCAAGGCGCTGGCTCAGGACGGCACACTGGTCGAAATGGGTCGCGTATCAAAAATTCTCGCGTTCCGCGGCGTCGAGCGCACGCCCATCGATGAGGCCGTGCCGGGGGATATCGTTGCCATTGCAGGCCTTTCCAAGGGCACGGTGGCTGACACCTTCTGCGCTCCGGAAGTCATGGAAGCCATGAAGGCGCAGCCGATCGATCCGCCGACCGTGTCGATGTCGTTCATCGTCAACGACTCGCCCCTTGCCGGCACCGAAGGCGACAAGGTTACAAGCCGCGTCATCCGCGAGCGGCTGCTCAAGGAAGCCGAAGGCAATGTCGCGCTGAAGATCGAGGAAGCCGCCGACAAGGACGCTTTCGTCGTGTCTGGTCGCGGTGAATTGCAGCTCGCGATCCTGATTGAAACGATGCGCCGTGAAGGCTTCGAAATCGGTGTGTCGCGCCCGCGCGTGGTTTACCAGAAGGACGCCGACGGCAACCTGCTTGAGCCAATCGAAGAAGTGCTTGTCGACGTCGACGAGGAACATTCCGGCATTGTCGTGCAGAAGATGTCCGAGCGGAAAGCCGAAATGCTGGAAATGCGCCCGTCGGGCGGCAACCGTTTGCGTCTGGTGTTTCATGCGCCGACACGCGGGCTGATCGGCTACCAGTCCGAATTGATGACCGATACGCGCGGCACGGCGATCATGAACCGGCTGTTCCATGCCTATCTTCCCTACCGTGGTGAAATGGTTGGCCGCACCAACGGTGTGCTGATCTCGACCGACGCCGGTGAAGCCGTGGCCTACGCCCTGTGGAACCTCGAGGATCGTGGCCCGATGGTGATCGAGCCGGGTTGGAAGGTCTATCAGGGCATGATCATCGGCATTCACTCCCGAGACAATGATCTTGAAGTCAATGTGCTCAAGGGCAAGAAGTTGACCAACATCCGCACCACATCAAAGGATGAGGCCGTGCGCCTGACCCCGCCGATCCGCATGACTCTGGAGCGGGCGCTTGCCTGGATTCAGGACGATGAACTCGTGGAAGTCACGCCAAAATCGATCCGGCTGCGCAAGATGAAGCTCGACCCGAACGAGCGCAAGCGCACCGAGAAGATGAAGATCACCGTTGCTGGTTGATATCCGCAAGGGCTGATATTTGCACTGGCGCAAGCCCGGCCTTGTCGGCCGGATGCGGACAGACTTAGCCACATGTGACACAACCTGCGCTTGCTCATGAACCCGCAGGTTTGTCATGTCCGCAGTCATCACGCTTGAAGCTCTCGATGCGCCCGCCCACATTGCGCGGATCGGGCTCGATGTTCGCGACATCCTGGTGGTCAGCGCCTTCTACCGCGATGTTCTGGGGCTCGTCCCCACCCTTGAAAGCGGGCACTGCACGCTTGCCGCCGCGGATGGCACTGTGCTTGTCGAACTCGTCGCCAACCCGGCTCTGACGCTGGCCCAGCCAGCTGCGC
>JBOFFB010000423.1:0-4379 GCA_051648385.1 Allobosea sp. | reverse complement strand
TCATCGACCAGTTCATCGCCTCCGGTGAGACCAAGTGGCTGCGCATGTCTGGCCTGGTGATGCTGCTGCCGCACGGCTACGAGGGCCAGGGGCCGGAACACTCATCGGCGCGGCTCGAGCGCTTCTTGCAGATGTGCGCCGAAGACAACATGCAAGTGGCAAATTGCTCGACACCTGCCAACTATTTCCACATCCTGCGCCGCCAGCTCAAACGCGACTTCCGCAAGCCGCTGGTGCTGATGACGCCGAAGTCGCTGCTACGCCACAAGCGCTGTGTTTCCACCATGGCGGATATCGCGGAAGGTTCGACCTTCCACCGCGTGCTGCGCGACGACGCCGAGACGCACAAGGGCGAAGCGATCAAGCTGGTCAAGGATGCCAAGATCCGCCGCGTCGTGCTGTGCTCGGGCAAGGTCTACTATGATCTTTATGAAGAGCGCGAGAAGCGTGGCATCGACGATGTCTATCTGGTGCGGGTCGAGCAGCTATACCCGTTCCCGCTGAAGTCGCTGGCGAATATCCTGTCGCGTTTCAAGGGCGCAGATGTCGTCTGGTGCCAGGAAGAGCCGAAGAACATGGGCTCCTGGAGCTTCGTCGAGCCCTATCTGGAATGGGTGCTCGGGCATTGCGGGGCCAAGACCAAGCGCGCGCGCTATGTCGGCCGCCCTGCTTCCGCCGCCACCGCCACGGGTCTGATGTCCAAGCATCTGGCCCAGCTCAAAGCCTTCATGGATGAAGCCTTCGCGGCCTGATCCTTTCCCTGAACATCGTAACCACAAGGGTTGACACAGATGGCCACCGAAATTCGCGTCCCGACCCTCGGCGAAAGCGTCACCGAAGCTACCATCGGCAAGTGGTTCAAGAAGCCCGGCGATGCTATCAAGGCGGACGAGCCGCTGGTCGAGCTTGAGACCGACAAGGTGACGCTCGAGGTCAATGCGCCCTCCGCCGGCGTGCTTGGCGAGATCGTCGCCAAGGAAGGCGAGACGGTGGGTGTCGCTGCCCTGCTTGGCATGATCACCGCTGGTGGCGCAGGCGCAGCCCCTGCCGCTGCACCCAAGGCGGAAGCGCCGAAAGCCGCAGCCTCTGCACCTGCAATTGCTGCTGTTGCCGCCGCCAGATCCGCCGATTCAGGCCCTGCCGTTTCGCGGCTGGCGGCGGAAAGCGGCATCAACCCTGCATCCGTGCCCGCCACCGGTAAGGACGGCCGCGTCACCAAGGGTGATATGCTGGCCGCCATCGCCAATCCGGCCCCGGTAGCCGCGCCAGCGCCTGCTCCCATTGCTGTGCGTGCACCCATCGCTCTTGATGACGCGTCGCGCGAAGAGCGCGTCAAGATGACCAAGCTGCGCCAGACCATCGCGCGCCGCCTGAAGGAAGCGCAGACCAACGCCGCCATGCTGACCACCTTCAACGAGGTGGACATGACGAACGTCATGGCGCTGCGCAACCAGTACAAGGAGCTGTTCGAGAAGAAGCATGGCGTGAAGCTCGGCTTCATGGGTTTCTTCGTGAAGGCTTGCGTGCAGGCGCTCAAGGAGCTTCCCGCCGTCAATGGCGAGATCGACGGCACCGACATCATCTACAAGAACTACTATCACATCGGCGTTGCGGTCGGTACCGAGAAGGGCCTTGTCGTGCCCGTGGTACGCGAAGCCGACAACTTGGGCATCGCAGGTATCGAGAAGACCATTACCGATTTCGGCAAGCGGGCTCGCGACGGGGCGCTCAAGATCGACGAGATGCAGGGCGGCACCTTCACCATCTCGAATGGTGGGGTCTACGGCTCGCTGATGTCGACACCGATTCTGAATGCGCCGCAAAGCGCCATTCTCGGCATGCACAAGATACAGGAACGGCCCATGGTTGTCGGCGGCCAGATCGTGGTTCGTCCGATGATGTATCTGGCGCTGAGCTATGACCACCGTATCGTCGACGGCAAGGAAGCGGTGACCTTCCTTGTGCGGGTCAAGGAGAGCCTGGAAGATCCGGCGCGGCTGGTGATGGATTTGTGACTGTCGGCACAATGACGTGGATGGTCGGCTCAAAGCCGACCATGACAACCTGGAGAGGTTTCGTGCAAGATCAGAAGCAACCAGTTCATCGACGAAACTGGCTGCTCTTGCTTGTTCTGCTGCTCGCCGCGCTCCTGCAAGCCGCTACCTGGGCGGGCCTCGGCATGGGCGCGTTCGTGCTCATCAACTCCATCCATACCTTCTATTTCCAGCACAGCTACACGGCGGGCATGCTGCCGCTGGTGATGGCCGGGCTGCTTTTCGCAACCATCATCTGCCTCGTCTTCCGCAAGCTCAAATGGGCTACCATTCCAGCCTTCGCCGCCATGATCGTGAGTTTCGTGATGCTGCCGCGCACAGGCACCATGTCGCTGCTCAACCCCTATATTCACCCGATGCAACTGATCCACTGGAGCGCGATGGCGCTGACCTGGGGTGGCTGCGTCTGGCTGTTCATCCTCGGCAACCGCGCCCAGATGGTGCGGGCCTGATGCCGGTTGTCGCGAGCGTCGAGGGTATCACGATCGAATTCTACTTTGCCGAACATCCACCGCCGCATTTTCACGCCCGTTATGGCGAGTTCGTCGCGCAAATCGAGATCAGGTCTGGTATAGTTTTACGTGGGTCGTTGCCGCCGTCTCAATTGCGCAAGTTAGAACGCTGGGCTTCGGCGCGTAGAGACCGACTGATGGAGGCTTGGCTTGCTGCCGAAGCCAAAGTGAAGCCCCGGAGGATCGATGACTGACATCACACCAATGCGGAGCGCGGACGCTGTGATTGCAGGTGTCCTGAAGATCGAATGGTATGACGGCTTCGTCGGCATCGTCGATCTCAGGCCAATCATCGAGAACGGCGATGTATTTTCATTTCTACGTTCCGATCCAGCGGCCTTCGCTTGCGTGAAACTCGAGTCACACGGTCACAAGGTCTTCTGGATCGACCCGGACGGTGATGAGATCGATTTTGGGTCTCACGCCCTGCGCGAGCGCGCCCAAAGGCAGGCCGAAATCCTGCGTCTTGCAAGCTGAAGATTGGAAGAACCCATGTCCTACGACCTGATCATCATCGGCACCGGCCCCGGCGGCTATGTCTGCGCCATCCGTGCCGCGCAGCTTGGCCTGAAAGTGGCTGTGGTGGAGAAGCGCAAGACCTTTGGTGGCACCTGCCTCAACATTGGCTGCATCCCCTCCAAGGCAATGCTGCATGCCTCCGAGATGTTCGAGGAGGCAGGCCACGGCTTCGAGGCGCTGGGCATCAACGTGTCGAAACCCAAGCTCGATCTCAAGGTGATGATGAAGCACAAGCAGGACACGGTGGACGCCAATGTCAACGGCGTCGCCTTCCTGCTCAAGAAGAACAAGATCGACGCTTTCCACGGCCTCGGCACCATCCTCGGTACTGGCAAGGTGCAAGTGAAGGCTGATGACGGCACCGTGCAAGCGCTGGAGACGAAGAACATCGTCATCGCCACAGGCTCTGAACCTGCCAATCTGCCGGGTATCGCTATCGACGAAAAGACAGTCGTTACATCAACCGGTGCGCTTGAGCTTGGCAAGGTGCCGGGCAAGCTGCTGATCATCGGCGCGGGCGTCATCGGGTTGGAGCTTGGCTCGGTCTGGGGCCGTCTCGGCTCGAAGATCACCGTCGTGGAGTATCTTGACCGCATTCTTCCTGGAATGGACACCGAGGTGGCCAAATCCTTCCAGCGCATCCTCGAAAAGCAGGGCATGGAATTTCATCTCTCGTCCAAGGTCACCAAGGTCGAGGCTGGCAAGGGCGGCTGCAAGGTCAGTGTCGAACCTGCCGCAGGCGGTGAAGCAACGATCATGGAAGCCGATGTCGTGCTGGTCGCGGTTGGGCGCAGGCCCAACACCGACGGGCTCGGGCTGGAAGCGGCGGGCGTCGCCATGGAGCGCGGACGCGTCACCACCGGGCATCATTACGAGACCAACGTGGCCGGCATCTACGCCATCGGCGATGTGGTCAAGGGTCCGATGCTGGCCCACAAGGCAGAGGATGAGGGCGTCGCGATTGCCGAAATCCTCGCGGGCAAGGCTGGCCATGTGAACTATGGTGTCATTCCCGGCGTGGTCTACACCATGCCCGAAGTCGCCTCCGTGGGTCACACCGAGGAAGAGCTGAAGACGGCGGGCATCGCCTACAAGACCGGCAAGTTCCCGTTCACGGCCAATGGCCGTGCCCGTGCGATGCGCGCCATGGATGGTTTCGTCAAGGTGCTGGCGGATGCCGCCACCGACCGCGTGCTCGGCGTGCACATCATCGGCCCGAACGCAGGCGATCTCATCCACGAATGCGCCGTGCTGATGGAATTCGGCGGCTCATCCGAAGATCTCGCCCGCACCT